>CAMPIF010000223.1 GCA_946886245.1 Ectopseudomonas composti
CTTTGACGGTTTCGTGATCCTTCTTCAGCAGTTCGATGGCATTCATTCTATTGCTCTCCTCAGGTCTACCGATCTCATCATCAACGAGACCTGGGCCCTGCTAGCAGCGAGCCCAGGCCTGAGCATCACGAGTCGCGGGCGCCGTGGCTTTTCTGGCCGCCCTTGCGCCCGGCCTCGATTGCTCTCTGGCGGTCATTGGCGAAGTTGCCGCCGCTGTTCTTGCCACCTTTGCGGCCGGCTTCGGATGCCTTTTCACGATCGTTTGCGAAGTTACCCGGATTTTTGTTGGTCGCCATTGCTGGTACCTCCTGATAGTTATTCGCGAGGCGTTATTGCCTCTGCATAATTTCAGGCAGGCGCTTCGCCGACTCGTTCAGGCTTTTTTGATCAGTCACTGACCAGGCAACCGCCGTTTACAGGCAGCATCGGGTCGCCCTTCCAGAGCGTGACCGAGGGGGGATCCTGCTCGCCTGCGGCTGCAGGTGCGCCGATGTGGCGTTGGTCAGATGGCAGCGGGGAAATATGGGGGCGGAAGGTCTGCTGCTGCCGAGCCTCGTCGAGTGCCTCGAGGTTATGCTCGGGATGCTGTTCGCCGGCGTTGTCGGCCAGCACTACACGTGCATATCAGGCGACGGCCGTTTCGTTGCTCAAGAAAGAAAAGGAGGCCCATGGCGGGCCTCCCCCAGGCTACGCGGTCAATCAAGCACGGCCTCCACCGTGGCTGTTCTGGCCACCTTTACGGCCGGCCTCGGAAGCTTTCTCACGGTCATTGGCGAAATTACCACCGCTGTTCTGACCGCCTTTCTTGCCCGCTTCGGAAGCTTTCTCACGATCGTTGGCGAAGTTACCGGGGTTCTTGTTGCTCATGTCGTTTCTCCTCAGTGATGGGCAGAATTGCCCTTGCCCTGTTTTGGAGAAAACACCCTGCTCGGACGTTCAGCCTTTTTCTCCGCCTCGCTCGGCAATCGCTGACGAGCGGTCATGCTCCTTTCTCATCAGGTCTCTGGATAATGGAGATCTTGCCGTTGCGTTCGATGATCGCGTAGCGAATCTGATCCAGTCGCTCCAGCCCACTCGCGCGCGCCGACTCCATGACGTCATCGAGCGTCAGACGTGCCTTAGAAAAAAATCCCACGCCGTTCAGTACGGGCGCCTGGCGCCCTCCGTCCGTCGGGTTGGGCGACCCCTGCCTGGCCGTGGCAGTCCCTGTTTGCACAGAGCTGCCCGGCCGTTCAGGCACATGGACGTTCGGCTCATCGGCGGCGGCATCATGAGCTCCACCCTGGCGGTATGGCTCAAGGAACTGGAACCGCAGTGGTCGATGGAGATCGATCGCGCGCCTGAACGCGGTCGCCGAAGAACGCAGCAACGGCTGGAAAAACGCCGGAGGGCGATCGCCGCACGTCGGTTCTGAGGCCAGGACTGCACTTTATTTGCTGTGCTCCGGCGAGGACGGTGGATGAGCCATGCCGCGCGGCCCGAACACGCCCCACAGGCCCAGGCCGAGCACTGGCAACAGGACGATGAGCAACGACCACAGAGCCTTGGAATCTACGCCCTTGTCGCTGCGGTACAGGCTGACGATGGCCCAGAGGTCGAGAAGGATGATGATGGCGCCAAGCGCAATAAACAGAAAAGTGAATTCGCCGAGCATGTCGGGGTTCCTCCACATTGGATGTTTCTGTTGTGGCCACGTCCCTGGCCCATGGTTCAGGCGAGATTCACTCGAATCGCAGATGCCAGCGCCTCGAATACCAGATACCCGCGCATAGCGCCTCGTAGCTGCCCACAGGCACTACCACTGCTCTGAAGATGTGAACTTCACAGCAAGATCGGTCTTCCTAACCAGTGACTCAAGTCGATCCCGTTGCCAGAGCGCAGTGCCTTGTTGGTGCGTGCGGGGTTCAAGACATTCACAGAGGAGAATCAGCATGACTCGTAATACGGGCAATCAGTACAGCATGCAGAACCCGCTGACGCAGTATCCGCAGCCTGAATTCCCAGGCCAGCACCAACCTGAACCGGGTCTGGATCGTAAAATGATGCCAGAGCCTGACCATGGCGAGACGAGCTACGTCGGCTTTGGCCGGCTCGAGGGACGCAAGGCTTTGATCACCGGCGCCGACTCCGGTATTGGCCGGGCCGCAGCCATTGCCTTTGCCCGCGAAGGCGCCGATATCGTGCTTAATTACCTGCCCGAGGAAGAAGCCGATGCCCAGGAGGTCGTGGCGCTGATCACCGCCGAGGGCCGTCGTGCTATCGCCCTGCCCGGCGACATCAAGGACGAGGCGTTCTGCGTTTCCTTGGTCAAGGATGCAGTACAGGCGCTGGATGGGCTGGATATCCTGGTCAATGTGGCAGGCAAGCAGATTGCCCAACAGCACATCAGTGAGCTGAGCAGCGAGCAGTTCGACCACACATTCAAGACCAACGTCTACGCGCTGTTCTGGTTGTGCAAGGCGGCCGTACCGCATATGCCGCCAGGCGCGACGATCATCAACACCGCGTCGATCCAGTCCCATGATCCGTCTGCAACGCTGCTTGATTATGCGTCGACCAAGGCGGCCATCGTGGCCTTCACCAAAGCGCTGTCCTCCCAGGTCATCAAGCAGGGAATCCGGGTTAACGCCGTCGCGCCAGGACCGATCTGGACGGTGCTGCAACCCACTGACGGGCAACCGGCCGAGAAGATCCCAAGCTTCGGCTCCCAGGTGCCGATGAAGCGGCCGGGACAACCTGCCGAGTGTGCACCGCTGTATGTGCTTCTGGCTTCTCAGGAGTCGAGTTTCATCACCGGTGAAGTATTCGGCGTGACCGGCGGAAACCCTTTGCCGTGAAGCGTTGCCACACCCCCGTCTGAAACGGACTAATCCATTCATGGCGTCCCGCTTCGGCGCTGTAGGTCGGGCGAGCCTTCCTGAGCAGGACAGTTGCAGATTCTATCGTTGAGCGTCTCGACCCGTGGGGCGTTCGACGCATCCAGGGCTATTCCGGAGATGGGATCAACGGCGTGTTCGGCATGCCGAATGCCTGCCCAGGGAAGGTCAGGCACGCGCCGTGCAAATCGGTATCCAGGCCGAGCCAAGCACCCTGCTGACGGGCAAGACAGCTCGTTGACCGCTGGTGGAGGGGCCGTTGCAGCAGAGACAAAAGGAGCGATGTAACGCGATCAGTTTACTCACCGAGCCGAACGGCAGAACGCCCCGGCGATCATTCCCCCGAGCCATCGATAATTGATCCACCATGAAAACCTCACGAATCATCAGCCCCGAAGCTTATGCGCAACGGAGCGATCATTGCGAGTCACTGCTGTTCGGCAGTCCCAAGGAACGGCTCGATTTCTATCGACGGGAAATCCAGTTCGAGAAGAGCCTGCTGGCAGGGCGCACCAATGCCTATCTGTCGGCTCAGTCGTTTCTGGTCATCGCCTACGCATCGTCCATGGCCAACGCGAACGAGCACTGGGGTGCATTGTTTACTCTGGTGGTGCCTGCTCTTCTCGCCCTGCTGGGGGTCATGAGCTCACTGCATGCCTGGCCAGGCATCAAGGCATCGGCAATGATAGTCGGGCATTGGCAGTACAAGCAGGAACAGCTATTGCGCAGTGATCCCGAGTTCGGCCCGGCCTATGACGACTCGCCGCTATTCAGCGAACAGGAGGCAAGCAGAAACAGCAACCGCAAATCCCTGCTGTTTTCCCTTCGCTCGCCCTGGCTGTTCATTATTTTCTGGGTCGTGCTGGGGGGCTTCTCGGTCTGGCTACAACTGCCGTCGGCGAGGATATGAGACGGACCACCCGCCAAGCGTTGCGGCTCAAACATGTGAAGGCCGGCCACTGACTCACGCTCCATTGAACGACAGTGCAATCGCTGCCAGCGGCATTGACCTGCCATCGATACCGGGACAACCAACGTCATGGAAGCCCGCGCGGCCTTCACCCACCGGGGGCTGGTACCTCCTGACAGTTCTCGCGAGGCGTTGTTGCCCCTACCTGAAGTCAGGCAGGCCCGGCCCCGAGCCGTTGAGTTGGCGACAGCGCTGCCGGCGGCGTCCTCGGCACGCAATCTCTGATCACTGAGCACCTTCGGCGTCTGGCCAAGCGCTCAGACAGCCTTGAGTCGCGGGTTGGCAGTAACCGGATGGGTCTTGTGGCGATTCTCGAAGCAGAAGTTGGTGGCCTGCACGTAGCCTTCAGCCGAGCCACAATCGAAGCGGCGACCCTTGAACTTGTAGGCCAGCACGCAGCCCTGCTGGGCCTGCTTCATCAGGGCATCGGTGATCTGGATTTCGCCGCTCTTGCCCGGCTCGGTCTGTTCGATCAGCGAGAAGATGTCGGGCGTGAGGATGTAGCGGCCGATGATCGCCAGGTTCGAGGGTGCGTCTTCCGGGTTGGGTTTCTCCACCATGCTGTCGATGCGGAAGATATCGTCGCGCAGCGCCTCACCGGCGATCACGCCATAGCGTGACACCTCCTCCATCGGCACTTCCTGGATGGCGACGATGGAGCAGCGGAACTGTTCGTAGAGTTTGACCATCTGGCTCAGCACGCCGTCGCCGTCGAGGTTCAGGCACAGGTCGTCGGCCAGCACCACGGCGAAGGCCTCATCGCCGATCAGGGAGCGCCCGGTCAGAATGGCGTGGCCAAGGCCCTTCATCTCCACCTGGCGGGTGTAGGAGAAGGTGCATTGATCGATCAGGTGACGAACGCCACTCAGGGATTTTTCCTTGCCGGTGTTGGAGATCTCGTGCTCCAGCTCGTAGCTGATGTCGAAGTGATCCTCCAGCGAGCGCTTGCCGCGACCGGTGACGATGGCGATTTCATTGAGCCCGGCCTGGAGGGCTTCTTCGACACCGTACTGGATCAACGGGGTGTCGACCACCGGCAACATTTCCTTGGGCATCGACTTGGTCGCGGGAAGAAAGCGGGTGCCGTAACCGGCGGCGGGAAACAAACATTTCTTGATCATGGGTTCTGTACCAATTGAGTGACTCGGTAATAGAACCTGACCCGCTCAGAACCGTTGCGGTTCAAGATATTTCAGCAGGCGGCGTTTCGCTGCTGCACTTCTTGTGCAGTTCGGCACCTCGACCTCAGCACGCGGATGCCGAGGTGCCGTAGCACGCAAGAAGCCGTCCCTAGGCGGGATAACGACTCACTTCGATCAGATTGCCGTCCGGGTCGCGAAAATACACCGACTCGATGGGCCCGACGGCGCCGGTACGCGCCACCGGCCCCTCTTCCACCGTCACGCCCTGCTCGGCCAGATGAGCCATGACTCGCTCCAGCGGCCACAGGGTGATCAGGCACAGATCGATGGCGCCCGGTGTCGGCTTGATCGCCTTGGGCTCGAACTCACGCCCGGCCTGATGCAGATTGAATTTCTGCTGGCCGAATACCAAGGCGCTGCGCCCGGCGCCGAAGCGCTCGTGGCGCATGCCCAGCACGCGCTCATAGAAATCGACGGTGATGTCGATGTCCGCCACCGTCAGCACCAGATGGTCCAGTCTCTCGATCATGTTCAATGCCTGTCCAGCAGATGAAAACGTGGCAAGCCGAGATGCCAGTGGATCGCCGCCAGACGTGCGGCCAGCACCACGAACATCGCCGCGGCGGTATCGAGCCAGTGCGGCGTGCCCAGGGCGCGCAGGCCGATAAAGGTGAGCGCGCCGGCGATGCAGGCCGTGGCATAGATTTCCTTCTGGAAGATCAGCGGGATCTCGTTGCACAGCACATCGCGAATCACCCCGCCGACCACGCCGGTCATCACGCCCATGATCACCGCTGTGCTGATCGGCGTACCACTCTGCAGCGCCAGCTCGGTGCCATACACGGTGAACACGGCCAGGCCGAAGGCATCGGCGATCAGCAGACCTTTCTCGTGAATCGGCCGGGTCATGCGCACCCAGGCCACGGTGCCCAGCGCCGCCAGTGAGGCGACCAGGATGTAGGTGTCGTCACGAATCCAGCTGACCGGATGATTGTCCAGAATCAGGTCGCGCAGCGTACCGCCGCCCAGCGCGGTGACGATGGCCATCACCAGCACACCGAACAGGTCCATGGACTTGCGCCCCGCCATCAGCGCACCGGTGATGGCGAACACCGCAACGCCGAACAGGTCGGCGACATAGAAAAGCGTTTCCATGCTGCCCTCAGCGGCTGACCGGCGTACGCAGGGTGACGAACTCCTCGGCGGCGCTCGGATGCACGCCGATGGTCTCGTCGAAGATCTGCTTGGTCGCGCCTGCTTTCAGGGCGACAGCCAGGCCCTGAACGATCTCACCCGCCTCCGGCCCGACCATATGGCAACCGAGCACGCGGTCGCTGTCGGCATCCACCACCAGCTTCATCAGCGTGCGCTCCGGGTTTTCGGTCAGCGTCAACTTCATCGGCCGGAAGCGGCTCTCGAAGACCTTCACCTGGTGCCCGGCTTCGATGGCCTGCTCTTCACTCAGGCCAACGGTGCCAATATTCGGCAAGCTGAATACGGCGGTGGGGATCATGCTGTAATCCAGCGGCCGGTATTCCTCGGGCTTGAACAACCGGCGCGCCACGGCCATGCCCTCGGCCAGCGCCACCGGCGTCAGCTGCACGCGGCCAATCACGTCACCCAGGGCGAGAATCGACGGCGTGGAGGTCTGGAATAGGTCGTCCACCTCGATGTAGCCGCGCTTGTCCAACTTCACCTCGACGTTTTCCAGGCCCAGGTTGTCGAGCATCGGCCGGCGACCGGTGGCATAGAACACACAATCGGCCTCCAGCACGCGGCCGTCCTTGAGCGTCGCGGCCAGGCTGCCATCAGCCTGGCGCTCGATGCTGGCGATATCGGCATTGAACTGCAGGTCGAGGCCCTTCTTGCTCAGTTCCTCGCGCAGGTGCTGGCGCACCGCACCGTCGAAGCCACGCAGGAACAGCTCGCCGCGATAAAGCAGCGAGGTAGTTGCACCCAGGCCATGGAAGATCGAAGCAAACTCCACGGCGATATAGCCGCCGCCCACCACCAGTACGCGCTTGGGCAGTTGCTTGAGGAAGAAGGCTTCGTTGGAGCTGATGGCGTGTTCGCGGCCAGGAATATCGGGAAT
>CAMPIF010000224.1 GCA_946886245.1 Ectopseudomonas composti
GCCTGCGCGAGATCTGCACGCAGCACAACATCCTGCTGATCTTCGACGAAGTGATCACCGGCTTCGGCCGCATGGGCAAGTGGAGCGGTGCGGAATTCTTCGGCGTGACCCCGGACCTGATGAACGTCGCCAAGCAGATCACCAACGGCGCCATCCCGCTGGGCGCGGTGATCGCCAGCAGCGAGATCTACAACACCTTCATGCAGCAGCCGTCGCCGGAGCACATGATCGAGTTCACCCACGGCTACACTTACTCGGCGCACCCGGTGGCCTGTGCCGCCGGTCTGGCCACCCTGGAGCTGCTCAAGCGCGAGAACCTGATCCAGCAGTCCGCCGAGCTGGCGCCGAAGTTCGAGGCTGCGCTGCATGGCCTGAAGGGCACCAGGCACATCGTCGACATCCGCAACTGCGGCCTGGCTGGCGCCCTGCAGATCGCCCCGCGTGATGGCGACGCGGTGATCCGTCCGTTCGAGGCCGGTATGGCCCTGTGGAAGGCGGGTTTCTACGTACGCTTCGGTGGCGACACCCTGCAGTTCGGCCCAACCTTCAACGCCAAGATGGAAGACCTCGACCGCGTGTTCAATGCCGTCGGCGACGTGCTGAACAGCTTGGACTAAGCGAACAGCGATCACTCGTAGGGTGGATGACGCTTTACCCATCCACCAATTAGCTAATCCCCAAGGTGGATGAAAACAGCATCATCCACCCTACGACTCTGGAGAGCCCCATGAGCCATATCCCGCACCTGATCAACGGCGAGCGCGTTGCCGGCAACGATCGCAGCGCCCCGGTGTACAACCCGTCCACCGGCGACTCCACCAGCGCCGTTGGCCTTGCCGACCGCGCCACCATGCAGCTGGCCATCGACGCCGCCAAGGCCGCTTTCCCGGCCTGGCGCAACACCCCGCCGGCCAAGCGCGCGCAGATCATGTTCCGCTTCAAGCAACTGCTGGAGCAGAACGAGAACGAGATCGCCGCGCTGATCAGCGCCGAGCACGGCAAGACCCTCGAAGACGCCGTCGGTGAACTCAAGCGCGGCATCGAGAACGTCGAGTTCGCCTGCGCCGCCCCGGAAATCCTCAAGGGCGAGTACAGCCGCAACGTCGGCCCGAACATCGACGCCTGGACCGACCTGCAGCCCATCGGCGTGGTCGCCGGCATCACCCCGTTCAACTTCCCGGCCATGGTGCCGCTGTGGATGTACCCGCTGGCCATCGTCTGCGGCAACTGCTTCATCCTCAAGCCGTCCGAGCGCGACCCCAGCTCCACCCTGTTCATCGCCGAGCTGCTGAATCAGGCCGGTCTGCCCAAGGGCGTGCTGAACGTGGTCAACGGTGACAAGGACGCAGTCGATGCGCTGATCGAAGCTCCCGAGGTCAAGGCCCTGAGCTTCGTCGGCTCGACGCCGATCGCCGAATACATCTACAGCGAAGGCACCAAGCGCGGCAAGCGCGTGCAGGCCCTGGGCGGCGCCAAGAACCACGCCGTGCTGATGCCCGACGCCGACCTGGACAACGCTGTCAGCGCGCTGATGGGCGCGGCCTACGGCTCCTGCGGCGAGCGCTGCATGGCCATCTCCGTGGCCGTGTGCGTGGGTGACCAGATCGCCGACGCGCTGGTGGACAAGATCGTCCCGCAGATCCAGGCGCTGAAGATCGGTGCCGGCACCTCCTGCGGCCTGGACATGGGCCCGCTGGTCACCGCCGCTGCGCGCGACAAGGTCAAGGGCTACATCGACGCCGGTGTCGCCCAGGGCGCCAAGCTGGTGGTCGATGGTCGTGGCCTGGTGGTGCCGGGTAATGAAAACGGCTACTTCGTCGGCGGCACCCTGTTCGACCAGGTGACCCCGGACATGACCATCTACACCGACGAAATCTTCGGCCCGGTGCTGTGCATCGTCCGCGTCGGCAGCCTGGAAGAAGCCATGCAACTGATCAACGATCACGAGTACGGCAACGGCACCTGCATCTTCACCCGTGACGGTGAGGCGGCGCGCCTGTTCTGCGACGAGATCGAAGTGGGCATGGTCGGCGTCAACGTGCCGCTGCCGGTGCCGGTCAGCTACCACAGCTTCGGCGGCTGGAAGCGCTCGCTGTTCGGCGACTTGCATGCCTACGGCCCGGATGGTGTGCGCTTCTACACCCGCAAGAAGGCCATCACCCAACGCTGGCCGGCGCGCAAGAGCCACGAAGCGGCGCAGTTCGCCTTCCCCAGCAATGGCTGAGTGAGCTGATGCGTTGAACGAAAAGGCCGATCACGAGATCGGCCTTTTCGTCATCCGGCGGCGCATTGTTCGCTGCAAGCAGCGCCCCGGTGGATGGAAATGCGCCCTGCACGAGGCGCCGGTCACTGCGCCTGATCGATGGCCTCCTGCAGGCGCTGAGTGTTCGCCGCATTGGCCTGGTCGATCTGCTGCTTGAGCTGCTCCATCTGCTGCTGAGCCTGTTTGGCCTGCTCAGCCTGGAGCGTCGCCGTGGCGGCCGTCTCACCGGCGCCACAGCCGCCCAGGGCGAGTAACAGGGAAAGGGTGCAGCAACGGCGCAGGTGCATCATGGAATCCTCGGGCAAGCTCGGGCGATGAGCGATAGATTGGCGCATTCGCGCCGGTTCGTGTGTGCTGGCTGCCGCAAACCGAAAGCGCTGATTCGAGCACGCCATGCCGCTCGTTGCATATCGTCCATCCACGGCCTCTGGTAAAACAGCCGGCAGGTAGAAAAAGGGAGATGCACGATGACCGAGCCATTCATGCTGGATCTAAACAGATACCTCGGGCGACTGGGGCACTCGTCCGCGCCGCCACCGACTCTCGACACCTTGCGCGAGCTGCAGGCGCGGCACACCGCCGAATTCCCCTTCGAAACCCTGGCCAGCATGCTGCGCGTGCCGGTCGAGGTCGAACCCGTCGCGATCCAGGACAAGCTCCTGCGCCAGGGTCGTGGTGGTTACTGCTTCGAACTCAACCGCCTGTACCTGCTGCTGTTGCAGGCGCTGGGCTTCGACGCGCGCGGGCTGACCGGTCGCGTGGTCATGGGCGTGCCGGAAGATGCCCTGCCGGCCCGCACCCATATGCTGGTGCTGGTGACCATCGATGGTGTGCGCTACATCACCGACGTCGGTTTCGGCGGCATGGTGCCGACCGGCCCGTTGCTGCTCGACAGCGAGGCCGAACAGGCCACGCCGCATGAGCCCTATCGCCTGACGCTGGTGGACGGCACCTACACCCTGCGCGCACTGGTGGCGGGTAGCTGGCGGGCGATGTACGTGTTCGATCTGCAGCAAGTGGCGGATATCGATTACGTGGTGGGCAACTGGTACGTGTGCACCCACCCGGATTCGCCCTTCCTCGGCCAGATGATTGCTGCGCGCACCGGCCCAGGCTTGCGCAAGACCCTGAATAACGGCAGCTTCGCCATTCACCGCCTGGGGCAGGCGAGTGAGCGGGTGCAGTTGCACAGTGTCGATGAGGTGCTGAGGGTGTTGCGCGAGGAGTTTGGCATTCAGGTGCCGGAGCATCCTGAGCGGCGGGAGATCATCGAGCGGCTGATCGCGAGGGCGTGAAGGCAAGGGCGGCTGATAGCGCCATGCTCTTGTGGGAGGGGCTTCAGCCACGACCCGAAGCCACCCAAATCTGTAGGAGCGGCTTCAGCCGCGAAAATCTCGGAAGCCTCGAAGGCCCGCTGAGATTACTGATGGACCGCGATCAGCAAGTAGCCCGGATTTACGTAGGGTGGACAACGCGAAGCTTGTCCACCGTATCATTCAGGGACAGGACGCGTTCGCCCAGTCGGTTGGTCTGGTGTTGCAGACACACCTGCCCCCCGCTCTGGCTGCATGTACTCTTGGCTTTCGCCCGGCCCTGGCAATCAGGCCAGCGCCGTGCGCTGTCGGCCCTCTACCCGGCGTTTCAACGCCGCCCCTTCGACGATCTCCAGCCCACCACCTTGGGCGCGGGCGGAGCGGCCCCAGTCTTCCAGCAGTTCCATGCAGGCATGGTCGATGTAGCTGACCCGCGCCAGGCTCAGGTGCAGGCGTGTGCCCGGCTCGACACTGGCCAGCAGCTTGGCCAGTTGCGGCACACGGAGGAAGGTGGCGGCGCCGCTCATGCGCAGCTCGGCGCTGTTCGGGCCGGTGGGTACCAGTTTCACGCGCAGGCGCGAGGCGCTCCAGGCCAGTTTCAGCAGCGTCAAGCCGAAGCCCACCAGCACGCCGGTCAGCAGGTCGGTGAAGACGATGCACAGCGCCGTGGCGGCGTAGATGAACACCGGGGCACAGCCGTACTGGCCGAGGTTGCGCATGGCCTTGGGGTCGACCAGTTTGCAGCCGGTGTACACCAGCACCGCGCCGAGGCTGGCCACCGGGATGCTCTGCAGTACGACGGGCAGCAGAGCGACCAGGGCCAGTAGCCAGGCGCCGTGGAGGATGGTCGAGGTGCGGCCGCGAGCGCCGGCCTGGACGTTGGCCGAGCTGCGTACGATTACGCCGGTCATCGGCAGGGCGCCGACCGCGCCGCAGAGCATGTTGCCGATGCCCTGGGCGGACAGCTCGCGGTTGAAGCGCGCACGTGGGCCATCGTGCATGCGGTCGACGGCGGCGGCAGACAACAGCGTCTCGGCGCTGGCGATAAAGGCCAAGGCGAGGGCGGCGATCAGTAGTTGCGGATCGGCCAGGCTGGCCAGCCCTTGCGGGGTGATCCAGTCGATGGCATCGCCGAGGTTGGCCGGCAGTTCGACGCGCTTGACCTGCAGCGTGAGCCACAGGCTGGCCAGGGTGGCGAGCGTCACGCCGACCAGTGCGCCAGGCAGAAAGCGCAGCGGTGCCGGACGAAAACGCTCCCACAGCCAGATGCTGGCGATGGTGCCGAGGCCCACTGCACCGGCGATCATCGCGTTGCTGCCGAGCAGGCTCAGCGCATCACGTACGGCGCCGGGGAAGGCCAGCAGGTTGTCCAGGCCGGAGGCCTTGGGCGCGGCATCGATCATCACATGCACCTGCGACAACACGATCAGGATGCCGATGCCGGCGAGCATGCCGTAGACCACTGCAGGCGCGGTGACGCGAAACCAGCTCCCCAGGCGCAAGGCGCCGGCGACCAGCTGGATCAGTCCGGCCAGCAGCAGTACCGGGCCTAGCGCGGCCATGCCGTGCGTACGCACCAGTTCGAACACCAGTACGGCGAGGCCGGCAGCCGGGCCGCTCACCTGTAGTGGCGCACCGGCGATGAAGCCGACTACCAGGCCGCCGATGATGCCGGTGATCAGTCCCTTGGCCGGCGGCATGCCGGAGGCGATGGCGATGCCCATGCACAGCGGCAGGGCGACGAGAAAGACCACCACGGACGCCAGCGCGTCCCGTGGCAGTGTGCGAAATACATTCATGGGGAATCTCCTTGCCCATCTCGCGGGCAAAAGCAGCCCGTGCCCGCGCGCTCTGTTCGCGCAGGCTCGGGGGAAACGGATAGATCAGGCGCTGGCGTAGCGGGGTTGCGGTGTGGCGCAGGGCTGCTCGTCGCCGTCGAGCGCGAGGAAGTGACCCGAGGCGGCGTCGTAGGCGCGGATGCCGCCGCTGTCGATGTCGTAGACCCAGCCATGGATCTGCAACTGGCCGCTGGCCAGACGGGCGGCGACGGAAGGGTGGGTGCGCAGGTGGTCGAGTTGGGCCACCACGTTCTCTTCGGTCAGCACGCCGAGGGTTTCATGGACGCTGCCGCAGTTGCAGTTGTCCGCCACCACGCTGCGTGCCACTTCGGCATGGCGCAGCCAGGCGCGCACGGTGGGCATGCCGTCGAGGCTGGCCGGGTCGAGCACGGCCTTCATCGCACCGCAGTCGGAATGGCCGCAGACGATGATGTGCTGTACGCCGAGCGCCAGTACCGCGTACTCGATGGCGGTGGATACGCCACCGTTCATCTGTCCGTAGGGCGGGACCACGTTACCCACGTTGCGGGTGACGAACAGAGTGCCGGGGTCACTCTGGGTGATCAGCTCCGGCACGATCCGCGAGTCGGCGCAGGTGATGAACATCGCGCTGGGCGACTGCGCCGAGGCCAGACGCTTGAACAGCGCCTGCTGCTGTGGATAGACCTCCTGGCGGAAACGCCGAAAACCCTGCAGCAGTTGTTGCAGGGCGGCCTGAGCGCTGTCCTTGGCTACGGGGCGCAGGGTGTTGCCGGTTCGGGAAGCGGTTGAGTTCATCGTTGCATCTCCTGTGATTTTCATCGGTGACGTTCTCGACTGCCAGCCAAACGCCTGTGACCAGTCGGTTACTTCCGGGGCAACGATAAGGATTCTTACTTAATCAAAACTGAACGAGAGGCTCTAAAACGCCACTATGCGGGTAATGCTGTTCACAGAAGAAATGGTTGGACGCGATCAGTCCCCTCGCCCCTCTGGGGAGAGGGTTAGGGCGGGCCGCGTTCGGAGAGGGGAGCTAAGCGCACGCCGCCTTAAGTGACCAGCATTGCACTTATGCGGGCACTTTCAGGGGCTTGGCCCTTGTGACGGCCGGGCGGGGAATGGGGGATACGAATGAGCAGTACGGCTACTCGAGCTGAATGGGTGCCAGTGTCAGGAGCTGACGCCTGGCGGGCCACCTGCAGATGCAGATCAGCCCGCTTGGCGAGGCCTGATCGTGGGGGCTCAGTGCTCGCCCTTCATCGCGCCACTGAGGCCGAACATCAGCACCAGCAGGTTGGCGTCCGGGGTTGCGGAGGGCTGCACCTGCTTGCGCAAAGGCGCGGTTGAGCAGGGTTGCACAGCGGTGCAGGCCTGCGCTTCCAGCACGCGCGGGCCGGGCTCCTGCCAGGCTGCGGCAGCGATTGCCGTTACGCTGAGTGCGAGGCCAAGGAACAAACCTCGTGCTATTTCTAATTTCATTTTGCTAACCCCTTGAAAGCGCTGCCAAACGCTGTTCGCTAAACCTAGATCACCCATTGCCTTGTCGTCGTCTCATGCGACGAACGGTCTTGGCGCGTAGCTGACACCAGCCGGGGCTGTGCTGGGACACGGGCCTTGTTGGGTGGTTCAACAATGGTGCGGGTAACGTATCGA
>CAMPIF010000225.1 GCA_946886245.1 Ectopseudomonas composti
CCGAGGCGGGCATCGCACTGCTGCAACACGCTGCGGGCCTGCTCCAGCAGCGCGATGCCCGCCTCGGTCAGACGCGGCTGGCGGCCACTGCTGCGTTCGAAGAGGGTGACGCCGAGATCGCTTTCGAGCAGGGCGATGGCGGTGCTGACCGCCGATTGCGCGCGTCCGGTTTGCCGAGCCGCAGCAGAAAAGGATCGGCTCTCGGCCGTACGGACGAACAGTTGAAGCTGATCGAGATTCCAGTTCATGGCTGACCTATCTCATAAGTAGATAGGTAATGACTTTATCCCATCATGGAAGAACTTAGAATTGCGCTCATCTTTCAGGAGTCGCCATCATGCCCGGATACCTCTATCTCGCCATTGCCATCGCGGCCGAAGTGGTCGCCACCACCTCGATGAAGGCGATCGACGGCTTCAGCAAACCCTTGCCGCTGCTGCTGGTGATTGGCGGTTACGCGATCGCCTTCTGGATGCTGATTCTGGTGGTGCGCACCATCCCGGTGGGCATCGCCTACGCCATCTGGGCGGGGTTGGGCATCGTCTTGGTCAGTATCGCGGCGATGTTCATCTATCAGCAGAAACTCGATCTGCCGGCTGTGCTCGGCATGGGGCTGATCGTCAGTGGCGTGGTGGTGATCCAGTTGTTCTCCAGCTCCACCGGTCACTGAGGCCGTGCGTAGCTGAGGGCCTTGGTGCGCATGGCACACCCTACGGGTACTGCCTTAAGCCGTTATACTGCGCGCCTGTTTTTCGCCGAGGCCCGTTCATGTCCCTGTCTCTCAGCACCGATGTCCTGATCGTCGGCGGCGGTATCGCCGGCCTCTGGCTCAATGCACGCCTGCGTCAGCAGGGCTTCGCCACTGTTCTGGTCGAGCGTGGCAGCCTGGGGGGCGGGCAGAGCCTGAAGTCGCAGGGCATCATCCATGGCGGTGCCAAATACGCCCTGCATGGCGCGCTGACCGGTGCCTCCGAGGCCATCGCCGATATGCCGCGACGCTGGCGCGAGGCGCTGGCGGGCCATGGCGAACTGGATCTGTCCGGTGTGCGCATTCTTTCCGACGCGCATTACCTGTGGTCGCCCGGCACCCTGGCCGGCAACCTCACCAGTTTCTTCGCCAGCAAGGCCGTGCGCGGCCGTGTCGATCAGGTCAAGGGCGAGCAATTGCCGCCGGCGCTGCAGCACCCGAAATTCAAGGGCAAGGTCTATCGCCTCGCCGAGCTGGTGCTCGATGTGCCGAGCCTGATCGCACGCCTGGCTGAACTGGCCGGCGACAGCCTGCTGGCCGCCGAGCGTATCGAACCGCTGCAGGTCAATGGCGAGCTGTGTGGGCTGGCCGTCGACGGTCGCGAGATTCGTGCGCAGCGCGTGGTGCTCAGCGCGGGGGCCGGCAATGCCGAGCTGCTCGCCGCGCTGGGCGTCGAACAGCCCGCGCAGCAGTTGCGCCCCCTGCATATGGTGCTGGCCAAGGGGCCGGCGCTGAAACCGTTGTACGCGCATTGCCTCGGCGCTGGGCCCAAGCCTCGGGTCACCGTGACCACCCATCCGGCGGCCGATGGGCAGTGGGTCTGGTACCTCGGTGGCGACCTGGCTGAGGCTGACGGCGTCGCGCGCGACGAAACTGCACAGATTCAGGCCGCGCAAAAGGAAATGGCGGCGCTGCTGCCTTGGGTCGACCAGAGCCAGACCCGCTGGGCCACATTGCGTGTGGATCGCGCCGAGCCCGCGCAGTCGGGCCTGGTGCGCCCGGACAATGCCTTTCTCGCCGAGCAACAGCGCCTGCTGGTGGGCTGGCCGACCAAGCTGGCGCTGGCGCCGGACTTTGCTGACCGCGTACTCGCGGCTCTGCAGCGCGATAACCTGCAGCCATCTGGCCATGCACCATTGCCTGAACTGCCGCGCCCAGCGCTGGGGCAGCCGGTGTGGGAGGCATTGCTGCCATGAGCACCCTGCACGAGCTGCATCGTCCGCTGGGCTCCACCGGCTTGCGGGTTTCGCCGCTGGGGCTCGGCACGGTCAAGCTCGGTCGTGACCAGGGCGTGAAGTACCCCAACGGCTTCACCATTCCTGACGATGCGCAGGCGCTGGCCTTGTTGCAGCAGGCCCGCGAGCTGGGCATCAACCTGATCGATACCGCGCCGGCCTACGGCCTCAGCGAGCAACGCCTCGGCCCGCTGCTGCGTGGTCAGCGTGATGAGTGGGTGATCGTCAGCAAGACCGGCGAAGAGTTCGAGCAGGGACAGTCGCACTTCGATTTCTCTCCCGCGCATACTCGCCTCTCGGTCGAGCGCAGCCTCAAACGCCTGGAGACCGACCGTATCGATCTGCTACTGGTGCATTCCGACGGCAACGATCTCGCCGTGCTGCGCGAGTCAGGTGTGTACGAGACGCTGGCCGAGCTCAAGCGCGAGGGCAAGATCCTCGCCTATGGCCTTTCCGGCAAGACCGTCGAGGGCGGGCTGCTGGCGCTGGAACAAGGTGACTGCGCCATGGTCACGTATAACCTGAGCGAACAGGGCGAGAAGCCGGTACTGGACTACGCTGCCAGTCACGCCAAGGGCATTCTGATCAAGAAGGCGCTGGCCAGCGGGCATGCCTGCCTGGCCGAAGGTGTCGACCCGGTACGCGCCAGCTTCGAGCTGATCTTCGCTCATCCGGGCGTCAGCAGCGCCATCGTCGGCACCATCACGCCCGCGCACCTGGCGGCCAATGTCGCGACAGTCGCGGCGGTTTTGCAGGGCATCCGCTGAGGCCCCCGGTCACGTCCTCTTACAGCCTCGGGTTGTGCTGGGTGGTCGGCTTGGGGCAGCCTTGAACGGTTTTCGCTTCAACCTGACCCTCGCGTGAGCGCTCGCTGCCGAGCCGCCTCACGCCCAGCCGGAACAAGGAGTCGAGATGCCGCGTACGCTGATCCGCAAGGACCCGAGTAACTTCAAGACCCTGCCGCTGTTCGTCGAAGCCGGCCCTGATGGCCTGAGCTACCAGAGCCTGGGACAGCCCCTGAATTTCCAGCAGATGCTCGAGCGTCGCCGCCCGATCGACGTGGCGGACAGCTCGCGGTTTTCCGTCGAGCTGGCCAACCTCGGTGTTTCCGTGCGCCTGACCCTGCGTCTGCATGGGCGCGACTACTGGCTGCTGGTGCGTCAGCGCCGTCCGGATCGCGGCGACACCGTGCTCAAGCTGATTTCCGGTTATGTGCCGGCGCATGAGCTCAACCTGCCGTTGCTCACTGCCATTCAGGAGGTCGCCGAGGAGTGCCTGCTGGAGAGCGCCGATGGCTGGCTGAGCGGGCGTTTCGCCGATACCTGGTTGCCCACGCCCTATCAGGGCGCGCTGCGTTATCGCGAGTCGAGCCATTTTCGCCTCAGCCCGCTGTCCGGCGCTGCACGGCCGGTACAGTGCGGCAACCTGACCTTGCTCGAGCGCCCGCGCGCCTACGTGCATCTGCCTACCGCATCCTTGCAGCTGGTCTATGACCTGAGCCTGGAGCTGCCGCGCGATGCCCGGCAACTGAGCCTGTTCCATGTCGACGAATGCCTGGAAGACGGTCGCCTGGTGGCGCGTCTGGAGCGTCGTCGGCCGGATATCTATCTGCTGGCATTGCAGCGCGGTGCGCCCAGTGGTGGGTTGTTCACCCTGCGCAAGGGCGAGCTGCTGCCCGCCAGTACCCGAGGGGTGTGGCTGTCGGAGAGTTTTGCCGAACAGGATGGTTGGCTGGTGCGCGATGAGCGGATTCGCTGGAAGGACTGGTTGCAGCGTTACGGTGTCAAGCCGCCGCAGCGGCGCGCGTTGGCCAGCGCATAGGGCGGGTGCAACCCGCCGTTGGCCGTCTGGCGGGTTGCTCCCGCCCTACATGAGCTTCGCCGCTTTCACGCTCGGCTCTCGTGCATGCGCGTCAGCTGTCGCTCCAGCAGGGCCGGATAAGGATCGAGCAGGCGCTCCACGCAGCTGGCACCTTCCGGGCTGGCAATCGGACGGATGCGGGCGCGCTGGCGGACCAGGGCATCCTGGGCGACGCGTTGCTCGACCAGCAGCAGGTTGCGACTGTGCTGCGACAACGCCAGGGCGTCCAGGGCGCTGTCGCTGAGCAGCAGGTCGGCCTGGCCCAGCTCTTCCAGGTCGCTGCCCAGGGTCAGCCCCAGCTGCAGTTGCAGCGTGATGCCGCTGTCGGCGACCTCGATCTGCAGGGCATGGCCCAGGGCGCGCATCAGCTCGCCACAGCAGATCGCGTGGGTCAGGTAGTCCTCAGCGCATTCGCGCTCATGGAACAGCATCAGGCTGCTGCCGTCCTTGAGCGTGTGCAGTTGTCCCTGATAGAGCGCAGCAGCCTGTTCCAGGCAGCCCCGATAACGATCCAGCAGGTCCAGCAGGCGCGTACGCGGCAGGCGCCGAAGCTGTTCCTGGGCGCCGAGCTGAATGGCCAGTACGGCGCTGGCTTGCGATGGGCGCGGAGCCTTGGCGACCGGTGCAGGTGCCTCGGACTGGTCACGCAGATCGGCGAAGGGATCATCCGGCTCTATCGTGTCGGGCCAGGGCTTGAGCGGCTCGTCATCGCCATGCTCATCGCTGATCTCCGCTTCATCGAGGGCATGCTCGGCCGTGCTCTCATCCTGCTCGTCGAAGCGCTCGTCGTCTTCTTCGTGCAGATAGTCCTCGCTGTCATCGAGCAGTTGTTCGTCATCCAGTTCTTGCTCGGGCTCCGGTTTTTCCGGTACCAGACGCGCCTGCAGCTGGCGCGCCAGGTCACCGATCTCGTCGTTGCGCCCGGCGCCCGGCGCAGGATCGTCAGGGTCGCGCAGCCATAGGCGCATCTGCAGCAGTGGCGTGGAAATATGCCGGCCGAGGCGCATGCTCAGGGACAGGGTCAGGGCCAGCAGAATCAGGCTGAGGATGCCCATGCTCTGCAGGCTGATGGTCATCGGCTGCTGAAACTGGCTCATGTCCAGGTTGATGCGCAACTGTCCGGCCATCACTTCCTGGAAGGTGATGGAGGTGGAGTACAAGCCTTCGCTTTCACCCAGCACGCTGCGTGTCGGGCGCGCGCCGGCTTCGGCGAGGATGCGACTGTCCACGCTGTAGATGGCCGCATGGGCCACCAGCGGGTTTTTCGCCAGATTGTTCAGCAGTACGTTGAGGCTGAGAATGTCGTTGGACACCAGCAGTTCGGTGGCCGAGGCCGCCGTCTGGGTGATCAGCGCCTGGCCCAGTGCATCGGCCTGCTGCTGCATGGCCTGCTTGAACTGCATGCCCATGACCCAGGCATAGATGACCATGGCCAGTGCCACCAGCAGCAGGCTGTGGCTGGCGATGCGCAGTACCAGGGGCACCCGCCGCTGACGCAGCGCGTGAAAGATCAGGATGAAGAAATTGTCGGGTTTGACGGGCGCAGGCCGGTTCACAGGAGCACGGCTCTTGTCGACTGAAGTTGCCGCGCAGTATAGCGAGCGGCCTGGGGCGGGCAAAGCGCGTGGCTGCCCGGATCGACGGGAAACTGGGTAGAATGTGCGCCTTTTCGTCGGTCAGTGGCCAATTCGCCGCTTGCCTGCCTCAATCGTTTGCCTTGGAGGGTGCGTCTTGCGCGAAATCGTCCTGATCAATATCACCGGCGAGGATCGCCCCGGACTTACCGCAGCCATCACCGGCGTGCTGGCCCAGGGTGGGGTGAACATCCTCGACATTGGCCAGGCGGTGATCCACGACACCCTGTCGTTCGGCATCCTCATCGAGATCCCCGACAACGGTCGCTCCCAGTCCGTGCTCAAGGATCTGCTGTTCACCGCCTACGAGCTCGATCAGCAGGTACGTTTCACCCCGGTTTCCGAAGACGACTACCGCCAGTGGGTCGGTGGCCAGGGCAAGGCCCGCCATATCGTGACGTTGCTGACGCGCAAGGTCAGCGCCGAGCAGCTGCAGCGGGTCAGTGCGATCACCGCCAAGTACGGCTTGAACATCGATCATATCGATCGCCTTTCCGGGCGCATGCCGCTGGATATGCCGGCTGAACAGGGCAAGGGCTGCATCGAGTTTTCCGTGCGTGGCGAGCCGGCCGATCCCGTGGCCCTGCGCGCCGAATTCCTCAGTGTGGCGCAGGAGCTCAACGTCGACATCGCCTTCCAGCGCGACTCGGTGTTCCGCCGTAATCGCCGTCTGGCGGTGTTCGACATGGACTCGACGCTGATCGAGGCCGAGGTGATCGATGAGCTGGCCAAGGCCGCTGGTGTTGGCGAGCAGGTGGCCGAGATCACCGAGCGTGCCATGCGTGGCGAGCTGGATTTCAGTGCCAGCTTCAAGGAGCGTCTGGGCTTGCTGCAGGGTCTGTCGGAAGACGTGCTGGAGGAGATCGGTGCGTCCCTGCGTCTGACCGAAGGCGCCGAGGTGCTGTTCGCCGAACTCAAGCGTCTGGGCTACAAGACCGCGATTCTCTCTGGCGGCTTCACTTACTTTGCCAAGCAACTGCAGGCCAAGCTGGGTATCGACTACGTGTTCGCCAACGAACTGCAGATCGAGAACGGCAAGGTCACCGGCGTGGCCGTCGAGCCCATCGTCGATGCGCAGCGCAAGGCCGATCTGCTGCGCGAACTGGCGCAGAAGGAAGGTTTGCAACTGGAGCAGACCATCGCCGTCGGCGATGGCGCCAACGACCTGCCGATGCTCGGCCTGGCCGGTCTCGGCGTGGCCTTCCGCGCCAAGCCGCTGGTCAAGCAATCGGCCAAGCAGGCGATCTCCACCCTGGGCCTGGACGGCATTCTGTATCTGCTCGGCTTTCGTGATCGTGAGGGGCAGGAATAAGCACCGGCGCTGCGTCGGATATGAAAAAGCCGCCTGTTCAGGCGGCTTTTTCGTCGGCGTGACTCATTCGTCGCCGGCCGAGAAGTCGTAGTCCATCGACTGGCTCGGACCCTGCAGGTAGTAACCCTGAATGAAGTTGACCCCGGCCTGCCACAGCGTGGCCAGGACGCTGGCACTTTCGACGAAGGGCACGATGGTCAGCTTGGCCTGGGCATGCAAGCTGCTGAGCAGGGTTTTCAGCGCTTCCTG
>CAMPIF010000226.1 GCA_946886245.1 Ectopseudomonas composti
CTGCAGGCTCAGCCGGCCTCCGTAGGGTGCGCGATGCGCACCAGGCATCAGCAAGCACGTAACGAGAAACGGCCCGCAAGGGCCGTTTCCATTTGGGTCAGTCTTCCAACTGGTCGCGAAGCACCTGGCCGCTCTTGCCGTCGATGCGAAACTCGTGGAGACGGCCATCCTGTTTCAGACCTTCGCCTTCCCAGTAGCCATCATTGTCGGCTTCGATCTTGTGCAGTTCGGTGTAGCCAGCTGCGCGGGCCTTGCTCAGGGCATCCTCGATGCTGATCCAGTCACTGCCGGGGCGGTCCGCCAGGGCATTACCGGCCAGCAGGAGACTGCCTGCGAGCAGGGTGATCAGGTTGCGTGTACGCATGGACTGGTTCCTCTTTCCGTTGAAGATACCCGGAGGAGTCTAGATCATCGTGACTTCAGGCTGCCTGGCACCAGCCCTGGCGAATGCACACGGCCTCGTGGATCGCCAGCATCTCGCTGTGACGGGTCGGCATACGCAGGGTCAGCATGCTGCCATCATCGAGCTGCAGGGCGGCTTCGGTTTCGAATTGCAGGCTGCCATCTTGCAGGTGGGCGTAGGTGACGCCGTAGGCGTCCAGGCTGAGTTGGCTGTGCATGGCTGCTCTCCTGGGTAGTCTCAGCTCGGACGAACGTCGCGGGCTGCAGTTGCAGCGTGCTCGGGACGAACCGGTGCAGTGGCCTGGAAGGCGGAGGCGGCGGCGAAGCTGGCGAGTGCAGCGTAGATGCTCATGATCGATTTCCTTCTGTGCTGATGGGCAGGGCCCGATGACGAAATCATCCGGTACATGCACGAGGCGCAGAAGTGAAAGGTATTTATGATGACTATCGAGCATGCTGATAAGACGTTGCGTGGCGTCTCTGGCCAGGGGGTAATCTTTGGCTGAGTTGTGCGAGGGCTGTTATAAGAAGTTACGGCGCGGGACGAGGTGAGCATGAACATCCTTGTTCATGGTTTTGTTTCAGCGAGTGGCCAAGGCGTAGTTGTTCTGCATCCAACTGTGATGATGTTTTTCGCTGCGGTTCATCGACCAGTTGGTGAGTGCCAGCATGGCCACGGTGCCGCCAATAATCATGAGGGGATAAGCTGCTGTTAGTTCGGCCAGTGAATACTTCCAGGCCAGCGGGCGGCCAACACCGAGAAGGGCAGCATAGAACCAGGACACACCCGATAGTGCGCCGGTAAAGATAGCCAGGTGGCGCATGTTCGCTGATAGCTTGAGCAGAGACCCGGCTTTTTGCAGTGCTGGCAGTACGGCGTTGTGCAAGACCATGCCGTTGAGGGTCAAGAGTACGACAATACTGATCTTGGCTTGCAGTTTGGGGTTCATGAAGTACTGCATACCGGCGCTGGAAGCGTCGAGCGCAATGATGGCGATACCGCTGATCCACAGGGCGATAAGCGAGATGCCAACCACGCTTTTCAGGTGTGCCAGATGTTCGCGACACTGTTTGGCACCTTCACCTTTTAGTAACTGTTTAATCATGGCGAAATCGCTGGTCAGTATCAGGCCAATGGCGACGCAGCAGGCGATAAGATGTATATAAATGATCCCTAGACGTAAGAGTTCCATCGCTTCTTTATTCTGGAGAGCTGAAATGAGAAGGGTGTAAAGGTCCATGTAGATACCTCGGACTCTGCAAAAAATAAATAAAAATAGCCGTGCGTCAGGGCATATTTAATTGGCACTGACTTTGATTTTTTGTGTAGTTACTGATCGCTAATCACTTTCTGGTAATCATGAACTGCAGAAAACCTCTTTTATCTGGGCAATAGCAAACCACCGACGCAATCTCTTGCAGTCAAGGAATCTTCCAGATTCGGGGGGGCGATGAAGCGATGGACAGGGTGTGTGCTCGAGCCGGGGGAAGGCCCACGACTATATGAGCAATGGTAAGCGCTGTAGTTCATTTTTTGATCAACCGTTCGTCGTTCATGGGCTCTCGTGCTGTGACCTGTTGAGCATTTTTTAATCAATCAGGTCGTTTCGGTGGTCCCGAGGTCTTGGCTCGCTCATGCGCTAACGGCGCTTGGTGGGGGGATGTTCGGCAGGCTGTAAAATTTTCTTGACGAGGGCCCGGCTCCACTCGGAACGTGGTGTGTGGCACTTCTATCGGCGCCCAGGGCTATGGCGCTATTTCATTGGGCTGCATGATGTGTTAAGAAAAACGCACAAATAACCCGCCCGCGTGTTCACCACAGGAAACCTCATGTCACTGCGTATCTGCATCCTGGAAACTGACATCCTCCGTCCCGAACTGGTCGACCAGTATCAGGGGTATGGCCGCATGTTCGAGCAGCTGTTCGCTCAACAGCCGGTTACGGCAGAGTTCAGTGTCTATAACGTGGTGGAAGGGCATTACCCGCCCGATAGCGAGAAATTCGATGCCTATCTGGTGACTGGCAGCAAGGCCGATTCTTTTGGCAGCGATCCCTGGATTCAGACCCTCAAGGCGTATCTGCTCGAGCGCTACAAGCGCGGCGACAAGCTGCTGGGCATCTGTTTTGGTCATCAACTGCTGGCGCTCTTGCTCGGCGGCAAGGCCGAGCGTGCCGAGCAGGGCTGGGGTGTCGGCGTGCACAGCTATCGCCTGGAGAACAAACCCGAGTGGATGAGCCCGGCTCTGGACGAGCTGCAGCTGTTGATCAGTCATCAGGATCAGGTCACCCGCCTGCCGGAGAAAGCCACGCTGCTTGCTTCCAGCGACTTCTGTCCGATTGGCGCCTACCACATCGAGGATCAGGTGCTGTGCTTCCAGGGGCATCCGGAGTTCGTTCACGACTACTCGCGAGCATTGCTCGATCTGCGCCAGGAGCATCTTGGTGAGCAGGTCTATCAGCAGGGCGTGGACAGCCTCAAACATTCGCAGCAGGGCAGCGCAGTGGCCGAGTGGATGATGCGCTTTGTCGCTCAAGGCAAGGAAAGCAAAGCCTGAGCCTGATGCGAGCCATGAAAAAAGCCCGGTTTTCCGGGCTTTTCACGTTTGCGCAGTGGGTACGAAGTAGGGCGAGAGCCTTTCGCTCTTGTTCGGTGGCGGGCTGCTCCGGCCTCGCTTGAGGTTTTCGGCCAGATCCAGGTGATGAGCCAGTTTGTGGCAGGATTCGATATTGCGCGCCACGGCACCGGCCGAGCCTTTGCCAATACCGCCGAGCGCGAGCAGCGTGGTCAGCAGGGACAGGCTGGCGAGCATCAGCAGGCGAGTGCGTTGAGTTCTGATCATGGCCGTTCACTCAGCCCTGTGAGCGCGCGCCGAGCAGGGCGGGCAGATGAGTGATCAGGCTTTGCAGTGGACCAGGTTGTTCAAGGGTTGGAGTGCCTGGCTGCAAGGTGGCGTAACTCACCACCAGCACCGTCGAGGTGCTGATCAGGTAGAGGCCGATGGCAGCGAGGGCGCCGTTGCGGGCAGCTTGAGAGAGGCGGGACATGTTCTGTGCTCCAGGTCAGGAGTGGGTGTGGGCACAGAATCGTCGAAGTCATTTCGATTGAATAATGGATGCTCTGCAGAGTAACTATCGATGGATTTGATAGCTGGCGCGGGTTGCCTGCTCGCTCCGGCATCCCGCGTCACGCCTCACACTGACGCCAGTTCCTTGTCCATGCTGCTGATGCATTCGCTCATGGCCTGCTGACAGCGCTCTATCAGTGCGGGCATGTCGTCCAGGCTCAGGCCGGCAGTGGGGATTGCCGTCAGCGAGCGATCAGGATGCGACCGCTGTTCCAGCGATTCAGGCGCATGGCCTTGCTGTAGTTGCTCACGCACACCGGGATGATCGGTACGCCGGCCGTGATCGCCATCTGAAACGCGCCTTTCTTGAACGGCAGCAGGCCTCGGCCAAGATTGCGCGTACCTTCAGGGAAGACCCAGATCGAGGTGTCGCGATTGCGCAGGGTTTCGGTGGTGGTCAGCATTGCGCGCTTGGCCGCGACGGCATTGCTGCGATCGATCAGCACGTTACCGGCCAGCCAGTAGAGCTGACCGAAGAATGGCACCCATTTGAGGCTCTTCTTGCCGATGCTCACGGTGCGCTCCGGTACCACGCGGCCAAGCACGTAGAGATCGAAGTTGGACTGGTTGTTGGCGATGATCACGCAGGAGCGCTGGTGTTCCAGCAGCGGGCGTACGTCGGTCTTCAGCTTCAGGCGCAGCAGGCACAGGGCGGGCAGCGAATAGAGGCGTGCGCAGAGGCGGCTGTTGTCCGGGTTGAACGGGCGGCACAGGCCAAGCAGCAAGCCGAGCAGGCCAGCCAGGATGAAATGCACGCCCATCAGCAGCATGCGCAAAACGAAGAGCATTGGGGAAAACCGTCAGAGGAGGGGCGCGCAGTGTACGGGCGTTCACTCTGCCGGGCAATTGCTCGAAACTACCGCTTGGCGTGCGTAACGTCCTGAATTGTCGCAGAAGTTGTCGGTTTCCATGCCCATGCAGAAAGGGCGCCTCACGGCGCCCTTCAAGGCTTATTCGGTTTTGGCCGGCTTGCCCGGCAGCAGGCCGTCTGCTCGGAACATCGCCTTGATACCGCGGAGCGCCTGACGGCTGCGGTCCTGGTTCTCGATCAGGGCGAAGCGCACATGGTCGTCGCCATAGTCGCCAAACCCCAGGCCGGGCGAGACGCAGACCTTGGCTTCTGCCAGCAGCTTCTTGGCGAACTCCAGCGAGCCCAGGTGAGCGTAGGCGTCGGGAATCTTGGCCCAGATGTACATCGAGGCCTTGGGTTTTTCCACCATCCAGCCGATCTCGTGCAGGCCCTTGACCAGCAGGTTGCGACGCTGACGGTACTGTTCGGCGATATCGCGCACGCACTGCTGGTCACCTTCCAGTGCGGCGATGGCCGCCACCTGCAGCGGGGTGAAGGTGCCGTAGTCGTGGTAGCTCTTGATCCGCGCCAGGGCGCTGACCAGCTCGGGGTTGCCGACCATGAAACCGATCCGCCAGCCGGCCATGTTGTAGCTCTTGGACAGGGTGAAGAACTCCACCGCGATGTCCTTGGCGCCGGGTACCTGCATGATCGACGGGGCTTTCCAGCCGTCATAGACGATGTCGGCGTAAGCCAGGTCGTGAATCACCAGCACGTCGTACTGCTTGGCCAGGGTCACCACGCGCTCGAAGAAGTCCAGCTCCACGCACTGTGCGGTGGGGTTGGAGGGGAAGCCGAGAATCATCATCTTCGGCTTGGGAATCGATTCGCGAATCGCCCGCTCCAGTTCGGCGAAGAAATCCACGCCTGGCACCAGCGGTACCGATCGCACCTGGGCGCCGGCGATCACCGCGCCGTAGATGTGGATCGGGTAGCTGGGGTTGGGCACCAGTACGGTGTCGCCATGATCCAGGGTGGCCAGCATCAGGTGCGCCAGGCCTTCCTTGGAGCCGATGGTGACGATGGCTTCGCTTTCCGGGTCGATCTCCACCTCGTAGCGCTCCTTGTACCAGCGCGAGATGGCGCGGCGCAGGCGGGGAATGCCGCGAGAAGTGGAATAGCCGTGGGTGTCTTCACGCTGGGCGACCTGCACGAGCTTCTCGACGATGTGCGGCGGCGTCGCGCCATCGGGGTTGCCCATGGAAAAGTCGATGATGTCCTCGCCGCGACGGCGTGCAGCCATCTTGAGTTCGGCGGTGATGTTGAAGACGTAGGGGGGGAGACGATCGATGCGCGCAAAGCGGCGCTTGGCGTTATCAGCCATGGCTTCCTCGAGGTACGTAAGCGCCCGGAACCGTCCGAGCGACGTTGGCCACATGTGTGGCCGGCTAAAGATAAGGGCTGCCGAACTGCGCTGTCCAGCGCAGTTGCAGGCGAAAACAGCGAATCAGTCGCTTCAGCTCAACTCATCTTTCAAGCGCAGCAGCAAGGCACCCAGTGCCTCCACATCGGCGTCTTCGGTGCGCCAGGAGCAAAGGCTCAGGCGAAAGGCGGGGCGCCCCTGCCAGACAGTTGGTCCGAACCAGACTTCGCCGGATGCCTGGGCCGCTTGGCGAATGGCGATGGTCTGTTCGTCCGTATCGCCACGCACCAATACCTGGTTCAGTACAACCCGATTCAGTACCTGATAGCCGGCGTTGCGCAGTGTGCTGGCCAGCTCTTCAGCCTGGCGGATGTGGCGGTCGATCATCGCTTTCAGGCCAGTGCGGCCCAGGTGGGCCAGGGCCGCCCAGATGGCGATGCCTCGGGCGCGACGAGAGAACTCCAGTGTCAGGTTCTTCTGCGCATCCTTGCTCGCCGAGGCGTAGGCAGCATCGCTGTTCATCGCGGCGGCCAGTGCATCGGCGTCACGGCAGATCGCCATGGCGCTGTCGTAAGGGGTGTTCAGCCACTTGTGTCCATCGGTCGTCCAGCTATCTGCCAGCTCGACGCCCTCGAGCAAATGCGCTGAGGATGAGGCGCGTGCCCATAGGCCGAATGCACCATCGACATGCACCCAGGCGTTGGCCTCGCGGGCGATGGCAATCAGTTCGGCAAAACAGTCGAACTCGCCGGTGTTGACCTCTCCGGCCTGCAATATCAGTAGCGTGCGTTCATCCAGGTCAGGGAGTCGGGTCGGATCGATGCGCCCGTACTCGTCCACGGGCGCATAGTGCAGGTGGTTCATGCCGAAGCCGAGCACGCGCAGCGCTTTCTTCACCGTGATGTGTGCCGTTTCTGCGAGCACGACACGGATCTGCGGTGCGCCGAGCAATCCGTCACCGTCGAAATCCCAGCCCTGGCGTGCCAGCAGCACGCGCCGTGCGGCAGAAATACAGCCCAGGGTGCAGGCGGTTGCGCTGGTGCCAAAGCCTACGGCGCTCTGATCTGGTAGCCCCAGTGCTTGGCAGACCCAGCGTCCGGCAATTTTCTCCAGCCGATCAGCGACTGGAGAATTGTCGAAAGACGAGGCGCATTGATCCCAGGCCAGTACCAGGCGTTCGGCAGCTGCTGCCACTGGCAGCGTCGCGCCGATGACGAAGCCGAAGTAACGCGCGGCATTACTCGCCACGGTGGCTGGTG
>CAMPIF010000227.1 GCA_946886245.1 Ectopseudomonas composti
TGATCGCGCCGTCCTGACCGGCACGCAGGCCATCCCACAATTCGCGCTCGGGGTCGCGTTCACGGCAAAACAGCACGTACTCACCGTGCTCGCGCCCAGGGATCAGCGCCATCACCGCCTCCGGCTCAGGGAAACCGGTGAGGTACTGGAAATCGCTGTCCTGACGGTAGACATGCTCGACGTCACGGTTGCGGATATACACCGGCGCCGCCGGCAGAATGGCGATGCTGTTGGGTTCCATCTGCGCCATCAGCGCCTTGCGCCGACGGGCATATTCGGACTTGGGGATGCTGATCAAGGCAGGCTCCGACGAACAATCAGTGCAGGGACGGTTTGGCAGCAGGCGCCGCAGGTTTGGCGCACTCGGTGAACAGCAACAGCGGTGCCACGCGCAGGTATTCCATCACCTCCATGTAGTCGCTCTCGCCATCTTCCGATTCTTCCAGGGCACTCTGCACCTGGGCGATGGCGGAGAGATCCTGCAACACTTCCATGGCTTCGGCGCTCAGCGCACCGTCGCGAGCGGTCAGGCCGAAGCCACCGAGAAAGCCCTGACACCACTGGCCCAGTGCGACCGCGCGCTGCGCCAACGGGGTTTCGTCATCCGGCAGCAGCAGCACCACGGTGACGTCTTCGCTGCACAGCTCACCCTTGACCATTTCCTGCAGACCGATCAGCGCCTGGCGCACGCTGTCCTGCGGCTCGCCGCCGAGCAGGTCGGCAGCGTCGAGCAGCCAGGCATCGGCATCGAAGCCGGCGCCGGCACAGCTGCGGCCCAGCAGCAGGCCATGCAGTTCAGCAGGGGAAACGGAATGCCCGGCGCTGCTGAGCAGGGCGGCGAAGGCGGCGTAGGGAGAGCTTGGAATCGACATAGATAGCTAGGCGCCAGACGGCGCAATCTCTAGAATGGAGGCCTCGTATCCTAGCACCGGCAGACGCGGCAAGACCATCCGAGGCCGCCGGGGTGATGCCGTCATCTGCATCACACCACTGCCAAGCATGGTTTGACCCATGACGGGCGCATCTAAAAACGTAGGCGAGGCAGTCAGCACAAGGCAAAAACAAGCGAGAAACGGTCGGAGTCGCGCTCGACTTTACGAGTTGCAACTAGCATTTTGAGCTTGTTTTTAACGCAGTGATGACAACGCAGGTAGTTTTTAGAGGTGCCCTGAACGGGACAGGCCTATATAGTCCAGCCAGCCATCCCATAGCGAGAGCCCATGGAAGACGCCGATCTGCACGCATTGACCGCCAAGCTGGAACTGCTGATCCAGCGAGTCGAGCAGCTAAAGGCTCACAACCGACTCCTGCTGGCGAATGAACAGGCCTGGCGCGAGGAACGCGCCCATCTGATCGAAAAGAACGAAATGGCCCGGCACAAGGTCGAATCGATGATTTCGCGCCTTAAAGCCCTGGAGCAGGACTCATGACCCAGTCGAACACCGTGACCGTCCACATTCTGGACAAAGAATATTGCATCGCCTGCCCGCAGGACGAACGCGCCAATCTGGAAAGCGCGGCTCGCTACCTGGACGGCAAGATGCGCGAGATCCGTACCAGCGGCAAAGTGATAGGTGCCGACCGCGTCGCCGTGATGGCAGCCTTGAACATCACCCACGACCTGCTGCACAAGCAACAGCGCCTGGATCAGGACGCCAACTCCACCCGCCAGCAGGTGCGCGATCTGCTCGATCGTGTCGACCATGCGCTGGCCGACGACCCGAGCGCCTGAGCACCGTCATGCCTGCCAGTTCGTCGCAGGCCGCCCCGCAGACCCTCTGTTCGGGTATACTGGGCGCCACTTCCTGGGGTGTGCGCCAGTCGGTGATGTCCCTGAGCCGATACGCACAACCACGGGGGTTGCACGTTGGGGCCGGTGTGCATGTCCGCCTGACGGAAAGCCTTAACGCCTCCTGCAACCTCCACCTTGAACTTTCGGGTTCAAGGGCTAAACCGACAGCGGCACGCCGGGAAGTCATCATTTCCAGCAGTCACCTTCAGCGCTGCTACCCGCCTCGTCCAAGCCTCCTTTCATGACTACGCCAGCCACGCTCAGTCGCCCGCAACTGCGCCGCGTGCTGCGCCAGCGTCGTCGCGCGCTCAGCCGCAGCCAGCAACGTCTTGCCGCACGCAACCTGTATCGCCAGCTGGCACACAGCCCGCAGTTTCGCCGCGCCAGGCATATCGCCCTGTACCTGCCCAACGATGGCGAAATCGACCCAAGGCCCTTGCTGGCCGCTGCACACAAGCGCGGCAAACGCACCTACCTGCCGGTACTCAGCGCCTGGCCGCGCACCAAGATGGTGTTTCAGCGCGTCAGCCAGCAGGAGAAACTGGCGGGCAATCGCTTTCGCATCCTCGAGCCACGCACACAGCCCAAGCGCCAACGCAAGGTCTGGGCGCTGGACCTGGTGCTGCTGCCGCTGGTGGGCTTCGATGATCGCGGCGGCCGCCTGGGCATGGGCGGCGGTTTCTACGATCGCAGCCTGGCTTATCTGCGCATGCGCAAAAATTGGCACATGCCGACACTACTGGGCCTGGCGCATGAATGTCAGCGCGTGGAAGAACTGGCGATGGCCAGCTGGGACGTGCCCTTGCAGGCAACGGTGACGGACAAGGCCTGGTATTGAATCGAAAGATGCGGCACCGCGTTCCCTGCGGCGCTTACGCTGGCAGCCCGCGAATCAGGGCTGCTGCGTTACATTGACCGGAGCGTCGCTCTGGCGCTCCCAAAAGCTCTGGGTGTAACCCGTGGTAACCACGCCCAGGCTGAACAGTACGACGAGAACCCACAAAAGATCTGGCTTGCGTTTCATCTATCGCCTCCCCCTTCAAGGCAATGCGCGCGTTGGTCGCGCGTTATTGTTGTGTGCAATACGACGGCGCCAAGCGTTTAGCCGGGCATTTTCCGTCAGCGCCAAGCACTGTGCAATTTCTGGCGCCAACCGGCCGTCGGAGAAACCCCTCAAACGAGCGTCCGCTTACGGACAGACCTGCAGGAGCAAAGTTCATGCCTTATTGGCTGATGAAGTCCGAACCCGATGAATTGTCCATCCACGACCTGCAACGACTGGGCAAAACGCGTTGGGATGGCGTACGCAATTACCAGGCGCGCAACTTCATGCGTGCGATGAAGCCCGGCGATCTGTTCTTCTTCTATCACTCCAGTTGCCCGCAACCCGGCATCGCCGGCATCGCGCGCATTGCCAGCGAGATCTACCCGGACCCCACCGCACTGGACCCGCAAAGTCATTATCACGACCCCAAGGCCAGTACCGAGAAGAACCCCTGGAGCGCCCTGGACGTCGAGTTCGTCGAGGCCTTCGACGAGGTGCTGGCGCTGCAGCACCTGAAGAACAATCCGCTACTGGCCGAACTGGCATTGGTACAACGTGGCAGTCGCCTGTCGGTGATGCCGGTGAGCGATGCCGAATGGACAGCAATTCTCGCCATGCGTTGAGTAGCATGCGGCACTGTGCTATCACCACACAGAGCCTAGGAGTTTTTTTCATGCCGGCATCCTCCGCCTGGCCGGCGCGACTTGCGCTGGCGTTCCTGTTACTGGTGCTGAGCGGCGCCAGCGTCCTGCTTTGGCGTCAGATCGAAGCCGTGCAGCAGCAGCGCGTCGATGAACGCATCGGCTACCAGGCACGCAGCCTGGCACGTCAGCTGGAGAGCACGCTGCACCTGGAAGTGGCCAGCCTCGAACGCATCGCTCGCTTGTGGAACAGCCTGGGGCGCCTGCCGCGCGCCAGCTGGGATGAGGAGATAGAGCGTGCCATACGCGGCTTTCCCGTCTATCAATCAATCCAGTGGGTTGGCGATGATCTGCGCATGCGCTGGCTGCTGCCGGTAGCCGGCAACGAGGCGGCGCTGAATTTTCGCCTGCACCCGGAGCACCCCAACTACCCACTGGCGATGGAAGCTCGCGAGAGCGGCGAGCAGCGCTTCTCCAACAGCTTCGACCTGGTCCAGGGTGGGCGCGGCTTCGTCCTCTACACGCCGCTGTACCGCGAACAGGACGGCAGCAAGGTGTTCGACGGTTTCCTCCAGGGCGTTTTTCGCGTCGAACCGCTGATGCTGCAGTTGCTCACCCAGATCGATCGCGAAGCCTTCAACCTCGAGCTGCTGGAGAACAGTCACAGCCTGTTCCGTCATGGCGCAGCGGACACCGATGCGCGGCACAGCCTGCAACTGGGCCTGAGCCTGCTCAACAATCAGGACTTCAGTCTGCGCCTGAGCCCCACCGAACAATTGCTCGATCAACTCGAGTCGCCCTTGCCCGGCGTGGTACTCGGCGCCAGCCTGGCGATCAGCCTGCTACTGGTCGCCGCCCTGGCCCTGGCGCTGGAAAACAGCCGCCGTGCCCATGCCCTGCAACTGGCCAACCGCCGCTTCAAGCTCGAGGCCGAACGCCGCGAAGAGACCGAGCAGCGCCTGCGCGAGAACCGCGAGCGTCTGCAACTGGTGCTCGACCTGACCGACTCCAGCCATGACGGGCTGTTCATCTTCGATAGCAGCACCCGCGAGCTGCTGCACATGAATCAGGCCACCTACGCCGCGCTCGGCTATCGCCCTGAACAGTTCGCCGAGCTGCTGCGCGATGATCCGGAAAAACTCCTGCCAGGCTTTCATCGTTGGCTGGAACAGGCGCGCCAGGCACAGCGCGACAACCTCTCGCGGATCTTCCAGCGCGAGCTGATCCGCCGCGACGGCAGTCGCCAGCCTGCCGAGATCAACACCCAGCTGGTGCAGTTGCATGACCGCGAATACCTGATCGCCGTGTCTCGCGACAACAGCGAGCGCCTGCAACTGGAAGCGCAACTGCAACGCCTGTCGCAGCTCGACGGCCTGACCGGGCTGTACAACCGCCGCTACTTCGATCAGCAACTGCTGGCCGAATGGCGCCGCCTGCGCCGACTCGACGCGCCCCTGGCGCTGCTGATGCTGGATATCGACCATTTCAAGGCCTACAACGATGCCCTCGGCCATCTCGCTGGCGACGACGCTCTGCGTCGGGTCAGTGTCGCCCTGCGCGAAAGCCCGCAGCGCGAAGGCGACACAGCCTGCCGCTATGGCGGCGAGGAATTCGCCATCATTCTCGCCAACACCAACCTGGAGGGTGCCGAACAGGTCGCCGCACGTATCCATGCGGCCGTCGCCGGCCTGGATATCCATCACCCCGCCAGCCCGTTCGGTCGACTCACCCTGAGCATCGGCATCACGGTGGTCGACCCGGTGAGCGATGAACAGCCGGGCGAACTGCTCGCCCAGGGTGATCAGGCGCTGTATCGTGCCAAGCATGAGGGTCGCAACCGTACCTGCCTGTGGCAACCGCCCGAGCTTGACCTGCATCAAGCCCCCTGAGGCGCATCTGGCAGACAATGGATATGTCGTGAAAGCCCCAGTCATGGGGCTCTACAGGTAAGCCGTAATGATCATCGCAAACCGTCGTCTGCCCTACCTGATCGTCGCCGGCCTGGCCGTGCTGGCAGCCATGGCCTGGTGGCAACTGCGCCCGACGGGGCTGGGCGAGGGTTTCGCCAGCGGTAACGGGCGCATCGAAGCCACCGAAGTGGACGTGGCGACCAAACTCGCCGGGCGCGTCGCCAGCATCGACGTCGACGAAGGTGACTTCGTCGAGCCTGACCAGATTCTCGCCCGCATGGACACCCAGGTGCTCGAAGCGCAGTTAGCGCAGGCTCGCGCGCAGTTGCGCCAGGCAGAGAATGGCCAGATCACCGCCGCCAGTCAGATCAGCCTGCGTCAAAGCGAAAAGCTCACCGCCGAGGCCGTGGTGCGCCAGCGCCAGGCGGAGCTGGATGCCGCGCGCAAACGTCATGCGCGCAGCGCCACCCTGGTCAAGCGCAACGCACTGGCTCAGCAGACGCTGGATGACGATCTGGCCCGTCTGCAGAGTGCCGAGGCTGCGCTGGCCGCCGCCCGCGCTCAGGTCAGTTCCGCCGAGGCCGGTATTGCCGCCGCGCAATCGCAGGCCATCGAAGCGCAATCGGCGACCGAAGCGGCCCGCGCCAGCGTCGCGCGCCTGCAGGTGGACATCGACGACAGCCAGCTCAAGGCGCCGCGCGCCGGGCGCGTGCAATACCGCGTGACCCAGCCCGGCGAAGTGCTGGGTGCCGGCGGCAAGCTGCTCAACCTGGTAGACCTCACCGACGTCTACATGACCTTCTTCCTGCCCGAGCGCCAGGCTGGGCGCGTTGCCCTCGGCAGCGAGGTGCGCCTGGTGATCGACGCCGCTCCACAGTACGTGATCCCGGCCAAGGTCAGCTATGTCGCCAGCGTCGCCCAGTTCACGCCGAAAACCGTGGAGACCGCCAGCGAGCGCGAGAAGCTGATGTTCCGGGTCAAGGCGCGCATCGATCCCGACCTGCTGAGCAAGCACCTGCAGCAGGTGAAGACCGGCGTACCGGGCATGGCCTACCTGCGCCTCGACGCCAACGCCGAGTGGCCCGAGCATCTGGCGATCAAGGTTCCGCAATGAACGCTGCGGTCGCACGCCTGACCGGCGTCGGCCTGCGCTACGGCCAGACCCGCGCCCTGCAGCAGATCGACCTGGCGCTGCCCGCCCGTTGCATGGTCGGTCTGATCGGCCCGGACGGCGTCGGCAAATCCAGCCTGCTGGCACTGATCGCCGGAGCGCGCAAGCTGCAGGACGGCAGCGTCGAGGTGCTCGACGGCGACATGGCCGATGCCCGCCACCGCCGCCGCGTCTGCCCGCATATCGCCTACATGCCGCAGGGCCTGGGCAAGAACCTCTATCCGACGCTCTCGGTGTTCGAGAACCTGGATTTCTTCGGGCGCCTGTTCGGCCAGGACGCTGCCGAGCGCGAGTTCGTGAGCGATGGCGTGGGCCAGCGAGGACTTGCCCGTACCAGGCTGCCCGGTCACCAGGAGGGGCCGGCGCAGGTGGAGCGCCGCGTTCACCACCTCCACCTCGTCGGGACCGATGAGG
>CAMPIF010000228.1 GCA_946886245.1 Ectopseudomonas composti
TCGCTGCTGCAATGACCGGCTGCCCCCGCTCTGTGGGAGGCGCTTCAGCGGCGACGCTCTACCTCGGCCCTGGCTCATCAAGGCTTTGCTCAGGCCGTAGCCCGGATGCAATCCGGAGAGAGTTTCGCCATGCCATTTCCCGGATTGCATCCGGGCTACACAGCTTCCTTGGCCGTCGCGGCTGAAGCCCCTCCCACAAGGCTTCGCCGTGGCAATGGCATGCTGCTCCGCTGCCGTGGGAGGCGCTTCAGCCGCGACGCTCTACCTCAGTCATGGCTCATCAGCGCTTCGCTCAACTCCTCGAACAGCGTCTGCACCGAGCGCAAGGCGCGGCAATCCGGGCGTGTCAGCAGCCAGAGTTCGGTGTCGCAGCCGGTCAGTGGCGGGCCGAGAGCCTTGAGTTCGGGATGGGCGCGCAGCACGAAGTCGGGCAGGGCGGCGACACCCAGCCCGGCGCGTGCCAGTTGCGCCACGGCGTACATGCTGCTGCAGCGATAGCTGGGGGTGACGCTCGGCAATTCACGCAGGCGCCAGAGCACCGTGGCGTGATCCGGCATCGCTTCGTCCGGGGCGATCCAGCTCTGGCGCGCCAGGTCGCTGCGATCCTGATCATCATCGCGGGCGCAGACGACGTAAGAAACGGTGGCCAGGCGCCGGCCGACCAAATGCTCCGGCGGCTGATTGGTCAGGCGCAGGGCCAGGTCGGCGTCGCGCCGACTGAGGTTGGCGAAGTCGTTGGATGTCACCAGCTCCAGCGCCAGCGCCGGATAGCTAGGCATGAAACGCGCCAGCGCCGGCAGCAACAGGCTGCTCAGTACCGCATCGGTGCAGGTCAGGCGCACCGTGCCGCTGACCACTTGCTTGCCCAGTTCCAGCGCCACGCGTGCGGCATCCAATGCCTGTTCGGCGCGCTCGGCCTGTTCGGCCAGGGCGCGCGCGGTTTCGCTGGGTTCGTAGCCGCGCCGGCTCTTCTCGAACAGCGCCACGCCCAGGGCGGCCTCCAGCCGGCGTACGGCGCGGAACACCGTAGACACGTCGACCTGCATCAGTTCCGCCGCACGTGCCAGGGAGCGACCACGCACCAGGGCGAGCACCAGGGACAGGTCGGTATGGTCGATCTGATATTGCATGGCTGCAATCTCTGCTTGTCAATACGCCAATTATTATTGCGTTAGCGCCATCTTATAGTGGCAGGGAGACCGCCATGCAAGAAGGGGATGGGCGTATGTACAGCAAGTGTCGAGTCAAGGTCGCTCTGGTGGGTGACTACAATGCGGCGATTGCCGCGCACCGGGCCATTCCCGAGGCGCTGCGCCTGGCCAGTGAGGCACTGGGGGTGGCGGTCGAACATGACTGGCTGGCCACCGGCAGTCTCGTCGATGACGCCACCCTGATGGCTTACGACGGCATCTGGTGCGTACCGGGCAGCCCCTATGCCGCCACCGAGGGTGCGCTGCGCGCCATTCGTTTCGCTCGCGAGCAGGGCGTGCCGTTCCTGGGCACCTGTGGCGGCTTCCAGCACGCGCTGCTGGAGTACGCGCGCAACCGCCTGGGCTGGACCGATGCCGAACACGCCGAGCTGTCGCCGCAAGCGCAGACCCCGCTGATCGCGCCCCTGAGCTGTGCCTTGCTGGACGTCAGCGAGCACGTGCACCTGGTCTCGGGCTCGCGCATCGCCGAGCTCTACGGTGTACGCGAGATCAGCGAGCAGTACCTGTGCCGCTATGGTCTGGTCGATGCCTTCGTCGAACCGCTGATGGCCCAGGCGCTGAAGGCCTCCGGGCATGACCAGGCAGGGGCGGTGCGCGCCATCGAGCTGGAGGATCATCCGTTCTTCATCGCCACCCTGTTTCAGCCCGAGCGTGCCGCGCTGGAAGGTCGCCTGCCGCCGGTCGTGGCCGGTCTGGTCGGCGCCTGCGCGGTGCAATCGGTACACGAAGCGCATCTGCAGGCAGCCGTGTGATCGCCGCCACGCCTGAGCCACCTTATTACGTGGTGATGTTCACCTCCCTGCGTACGGAGGTCGACGCCGGCTACGCCGAGGCGGCGCAGCACATGCTGGAGCTGGCCGCGCAGCAGCCCGGCTTTCTCGGTGCGGAGTCGGCGCGTAGCGACGGCCTGGGCATTACCCTGTCCTACTGGCAGAGCGAGGAGGCCATTCGTGCCTGGCGCGAGCATGCCGAGCACAGCGCCGTTCGCGAACGGGGACGCGCCGATTGGTACGCGGCCTTCACCACGCGCGTGGCCAAGGTGGAACGGGCCTACACCTTCTCGCGCCGGGGCTGAGTAATAGCGGCAAGCCGGCTGACCGCCGTGTAAGGATTTTTTTACGGTTGTCAGGGAGTTGCCTGCCTTGCCGCAGAGGCGTAAGGAAAATTTGCCACTGCCGCACGCGGCCGCCGCGTCGACGTGTCGCAAACCATCTTGAGAGCGGCTCTGCGCTCGGTTGTCATGAGGTTGTCCGCAACGCATTCGTGCGGCTGCCATAACAATGACAATCAGGAGGCGAAATGACCGCCGTGGCCAAGATCGAGCAGCACAACCCCATCGGAACCGACGGTTTCGAGTTCGTCGAATTTACCGCACCGAATGCCGAAGGCATCGAGCAACTGCGTCAGTTGTTCACCGCCATGGGCTTTACCGAGACCGCCAAGCACCGCTCGAAAGAGGTCTGGCTGTTCCAGCAGAACGATATCAATTTCGTGCTCAACGGCAGCCCTACCGGCCACGTGCGCGCCTTCGGCGAGAAGCATGGCCCCAGCGCCTGCGCCATGGCCTTCCGGGTCAAGAACGCGGCCCAGGCCGCCGCCTACGTCGAGCAGCAGGGCGCCACGCTGGTGGGCAGCCACTCCAATTTAGGCGAGCTGAACATCCCCTGTGTCGAAGGCATCGGCGGTTCCCTGCTGTATCTGGTTGACCGTTACGGCGACAAGAGCATCTACGACGTCGACTTCGAGTACATCGCAGGTCGCAGCCCCAACGACAACGCCGTCGGCCTGCAGTGCATCGACCACCTGACCCACAACGTGCGTCGCGGACAGATGGACGTCTGGTCCGGCTTCTATGAGCGCATCGCCAACTTCCGCGAGATCCGCTACTTCGATATCGAGGGCAAGCTCACCGGCCTGTTCTCCCGCGCCATGACCGCACCCTGCGGCAAGATCCGCATCCCGATCAACGAGTCGGCCGATGACAAGTCGCAGATCGAGGAATTCATCCGCGAATACCACGGCGAAGGCATCCAGCACATCGCCCTGTCCACCGACGACATCTACGCCACCGTGCGCCAGCTGCGTGCCAACGGCGTCGACTTCATGACTACCCCGGACACCTATTACGAGAAGGTCGACAGCCGCGTCGCCGGCCATGGCGAACCGACCGAGGTACTGCGCGAGTTGAACATCCTCATCGACGGTGCGCCTGGCGACGACGGCATCCTGCTGCAGATCTTCACCAACACCGTGATCGGTCCGATCTTCTTCGAGATCATCCAGCGCAAGGGTAACCAGGGCTTTGGCGAGGGCAATTTCAAGGCGCTGTTCGAATCCATCGAGGAAGACCAGCTGCGTCGCGGCGTGATCTCCGAGGCGCCATGATGCGCCTGGTCCTCAGGGTGCGCGGTGCGCACCATCAGCCTCGTATCACTCGGTGCGAACCGCGCACCTTATCGGGAGCCTGCTCATGAGCCGCCAATGGATCCGCTTTCCCCTGCGTGAAGGCGAGTGTTCGCGTCAGGCGCACTGCGATTTGCCGCAGGGCACCTACGAGCGCGAGATGGGCCGTGAGGGCTTTTTCGGCCCCACCGCGCACCTGCACCACAAGCATCCGCCCACCGGCTGGATAGACTGGCAAGGTCCGCTGCGTCCGCACGCGTTCAACTTCAACGACATCCCCAGCGAGCGCGACTGCCCGCTGGCGGCGCCGCTGACGCTGCACAACGCCGACGTCAAGCTGCGCGTCTGGCGCACTCACGGCGCGATGCGTCATCTGGTACGTAACGCCGACGGCGACGAGTTGCTGTTCGTGCACGAAGGCAGCGGGCACTTCTATTGCGACTTCGGCCACCTGCAGTACCGCGACGGCGATTACCTGCTGATCCCGCGTGGCACCGCCTGGCGTATCGAGGCCAGCACGCCGAGCTACTTCCTGCTGATCGAGAACACCGACGGTGCCTACCAGTTGCCGGACAAGGGCCTGCTCGGCCCGCAGGCGATCTTCGACCTGGCCGTGCTGGAGCACCCGCGTATCGATGAGGCCTTCAAGGCGCAACAGGACGAGAACACCTGGCAGATCCGCATCAAGCGACGCAACCAGATCAGCACCGTGACCTACCCCTACAACCCGCTGGACGTGGTCGGCTGGCATGGTGACAACACCGTGGTGCGCCTGAACTGGCGCGACATTCGCCCGCTGATCAGCCATCGCTACCACCTGCCGCCGTCTGTGCACACCACCTTCGTCGCCAGCGGTTTCGTGATCTGCACCTTTACCCCGCGCCCGGTGGAGTCCGACCCCGGCGCCCTCAAGGTGCCGTTCTTCCACAACAACGACGACTACGACGAAGTGCTGTTCTACCACCGTGGCAACTTCTTCAGCCGCGACAACATCGAGCAGGGCATGGTCACCCTGCATCCGTGCGGCTTCCCCCATGGACCGCACCCCAAGGCGCTGAAGAAGAGCCAGGTCGATCCGGCGACCTTCATCGACGAGGTGGCGGTGATGATCGACACCCGCCGCGCCCTGGAGGTGGCCGATGCCACCAGTGCGGTGGACGTGGCCGAGTACGTCAACTCCTGGCGCGCGCCGGGGTTGTAGGGTTAAACGAACTTGTGGGAGCGAGCTCTGCTCGCGAAGCTTTTTTGTTCGGTCCGGGTTCGCGAGCAGAGCTCGCTCCTACCTCAGAATTCGAAGGATTACCGATGAAACTCGCATCACTCAATCAAGGCCGCGATGGCGTGCTGATCGTCGTTTCCCGCGATCTGACGCGCGCCGTGCTCGCGCCGCAGATCGCTTTCACCCTGCAGGCCGCGCTGGACGACTGGGCCGTGGCCCGGCCCAAGCTGGAGGCGGTCTATCAGCGTCTCAACGACGGCCTGGAGGAGGGCGCCTTCGCCTTCGATCAGAGCGCCTGCCACAGTCCGTTGCCGCGCGCCTACCACTGGGCCGACGGCAGTGCCTACGTCAATCACGTCGAACTGGTGCGCAAGGCGCGCGGCGCCGAGATGCCGGAATCCTTCTGGCACGATCCGCTGATGTATCAGGGTGGCGCCGATGCCTTCATCCCGCCGCACAGTCCGATCCGCCTGGCAGACGAAGCCTGGGGCATCGATCTGGAAGCCGAGCTGGCGGTGATCACCGATGATGTGCCGATGGGCGCCACGCCGGCCGAAGCGGGCGGGCACATTCGGCTGCTGATGCTGGTCAACGACGTGTCGCTGCGCAACCTGATCCCCGGCGAGCTGGCCAAGGGCTTCGGTTTCTACCAGAGCAAGCCGTCGTCGAGCTTCTCGCCGGTGGCCATCACCCCGGACGAACTGGGCGAGAGCTGGAAAGACGGCAAGGTGCATCGGCCGCTGGTGTCGCACATCAACGACGCGCTGTTCGGCCAGCCGAACGCCGGTGTCGACATGACGTTCAACTTCCCGACCCTGGTGGCGCATGCGGCCAAGACCCGTCCGCTGGGCGCTGGCACCATCATCGGCTCGGGCACGGTGTCGAATTACGACCGCAGCGCGGGCTCTTCCTGCCTGGCGGAGAAACGCATGCTGGAGATCATCGAGCAGGGCGAGGCGAAGACGCCGTTTCTCAAGTTCGGCGACCGGGTGCGCATCGAGATGTTCGACGTTGCCGGGCAGAGCCTCTTCGGCGCCATCGATCAGGTGGTGGAAAAGTACGACGCCCGCTGATTTGTAGCAGCGGCTGTAGGAGCGGCTTTAGCCGCGATTCACCAACAGTCGCCGAAGCATCGCGGCTGAAGCCGCTCCTACCCGGTCGTGTTTCGAAAGGAATCCGCAATGTTGAAACTCTACGGCTACTGGCGTTCCAGCGCCGCCTACCGTGTGCGCATCGCCCTCAACCTCAAGGGACTGGCCTGCGAGCAGGTGCCGGTGCACCTGGTCAAGGACGGCGGCCAGCAGCACGGCGCCGATTATCGCGGGCTGAACCCGCAGGGCCTGTTGCCGCTACTGGTGGACGAGGAGAACGGCGGCGTGCGCATCGCCCAGTCGCTGGCGATCATCGAATACCTCGAAGAGATCTTCCCGGTGCCGGCGTTGCTGCCGGCCGACCCGGCCGAGCGCGCCCAAGTGCGGGCGCTGGCGTTGCATATCGCCTGCGATGTGCATCCGCTGAACAACCTGCGCGTGCTGCAGTACCTGAGCGGTGAGCTGGGCGTCGCTGAAGAAGCGAAGAACGCCTGGTATCGGCACTGGGTCGCGCTGGGCCTGGCTGCCGTGGAGGAGGGCCTGGCCGTGTTCGAGGGGCGCCTGTCGCTTGGCGAGCGGCCTGGATATCTGGAAGCCTGCCTGATCCCGCAGCTGTATAATGCGCGGCGTTTTAACTGTGACCTTGCCGCGTATCCACGCATTGTCGCCATGGCGGCGCGCTGTGAACCCCTGGAGGCCTTCCAACTGGCCCTGCCGGAGGCACAAGCCGACGCCCAGTGACACCTTCGGCTTCACCCAAGCCTTGCATTCCGCTGCGCCACAAGTGCAGCGGGTCCGATTCCGTCACAGATAAAAACAAACAGGTGACGCATGACCCGTGAAAAACCGAAGAACCTCTGGCTCTCGCGCTGGGGTTTCATCCTCGCTGCAACCGGCTCGGCCGTCGGGCTGGGCAATATCTGGAAATTTCCCTACATCACGGGCGAATACGGCGGCGGCGCCTTCGTGCTGATGTACCTGGCGTGCATCCTGGCCATCGGCATTCCGGTGATGATGACCGAGATCGCCATCGGCCGCC
>CAMPIF010000229.1 GCA_946886245.1 Ectopseudomonas composti
AGCCAGGCACGCGCCTTGAGTGCTTCGCTGGCCAGGCAGCGCGCGACCAGCAAGCCCGCGAGCTGGCTGAGATCACCACGCACACCTTCAATCTTCAGCTCGCGGCAGCGCTCCAGCAGGTCGCTGTCCACCTCGCCGCTGACCAGCAGGGTGGCGAACACCGGTTGGCCGTTCAGGCCGATGGCCGAATCGAGCAGGCCATCGCCGCCGGCAACGCGCTGGCGCTCGTGCCAGAGCAGCTTGCCATCCCGGCGAATATCCAGCGCGGCCTGCAAGTGACCACTGGAAAAGCGCTCGTCGGCGGCGGGGCGGCCGAGGGCGACGATATCCCAGTAGAACAGGCGGGCGTCACCGTGCAGCTCGATCTGCGTGTGCAGTTCGGCCTGGGCGCCGGCGTAGATGATGGTTTCCTGCGGCAGCCATTCCAGGGTGGCGCCGGCTTCGACGCTCAGGCGCAGATCCTGCCGGGCGACGCCTGCGGCCCGATACCACTTGGCGGCGCCGGGGCTGGTGAGCTGTACCCAGGTGTTTTCGCCCGCACGGGCCGAGATGTCCAGAACGTCACCGCCAGCGATGCCGCCGGGCGGGTGGACGATGATGTGCTGGCACACCTCCGGGCCTTCGGCATACAGATGCTTCTGCACCCTAAGAGGGCCCATGTGGCGCCTCTGCACCGGCGTGGTGCGCTCGCCGTGGCGCGCGTAGGCCAGCTCCAGCTCGGCAGGCCAGCTTGGCGTGAACAGGGCGGCAGGCAGATTCATGGTGGGTTCGCGGTTCCACAGGATAATTGACCGAGTGGGCAAGCAAGAGGCGTGCCCTGAACCAATTCGGTGCGCCTGTCTTCCAGCGCATTCGTGTGGCCAGTCGCGGTGCTGTATCTGGCTCTGCCTCAGCGCACCCGGACGGCTCTAGAGTCGCTCATCGATTTTTTCGGAGCGCCCATGTTCACGCTTATCGCTTTCGCCGCCGGCCTGGTGCGCGGCTACAGCGGCTTCGGTTTTGCCATGCTGATGGCGCTCGGATTGATGCTGCAGCTGCCGCCTGCCGAGGCGGTGCCGGTGGCGCTGATTCTCGACGTGGCCTGTAGCGTGACACTGTGGCCGGCGGCGCTGCGCGCCGTTCATGGGCCTGTGCTGTTGCGCCTGCTGATGGGCATGCTGCTGGCTGTGCCGCTGGGCGCCTGGCTGCTGCTGTGGCTGCCTGTCCAGATCATGGCGCCGCTGGTGGCTGTGCTCTGTTTGTGCGGTGGCGTGCTGGTGTTATGGCGTCCGTCTGTTGCCACGCCGGTGGGCCAGGGCATGGCCTGGTTGGCGGGGCTGGCATCTGGTCTGGCGACCACCATGGCTTCGGCCGGCGGCCCGCCACTGATGATCTACCTGCTGCGCAGTGGCCTCGACGCACGCCAGTTGCGCGGCACGGCGGTGCTGTTCTTCCTGGCCAGCAGTTCCTTCGCGCTGATCGGGCTGGGCGTCGCAGGTGTGCTGAACGGCGCTCAGTGGCGGCTGGCGCTGGAGCTTGCACTGCCGGCGCTGGCCGGCAATCTGCTCGGCCAGTGGCTGCACTCGCGCTGGCAGCCCTTGTCGCTGCGGGTGCTGGTCGGCGGGCTGTTGGTACTGCTGTCGGCGGGGAGCCTGTTGCGGGTGTTGTGGGCGTAGGGCAGGGGCATCATCAGACATGGGTGGTCTGGCGGGTTGCACCCGCCCTACGGTGAGTTTCGTCCTTCAATCGCGGTCGATGGCGAAGGGCGACCAGGCCTGGCGGCTCGGCATGATTTCCAGGCGGTTGATGTTGATGTGATCCGGCAGGGTGGCAACGTAGAAAATCTGCTCGGCGATGTCCTCGGCGGTCAGCGGCGTGGTGCTGCCGTACAAGGCGTCGGAGGCGGCCTGGTTGCCCTTGGTGCGTACCAGGGTGAACTCGGTCTCGGCCATGCCCGGTGCGATGTCGGTGACGCGCACGCCGGTGGACACCAGGTCGCAACGCAGGTTGAAGCTGAACTGTTTGACGAAGGCCTTGGTGGCGCCGTACACGTGGCCACCCGGGTAGGGCCATTCGCCGGCCACCGAGCCGATGTTGATGATGCTGGTGCCTTTGCCGATGGCCAGCAGCTTGGGCAACACTGCGTGGGTGACGTTGACCAGGCCGGTGACGTTGGTGTCGATCATGGTGTGCCAGTCTTCCAGGGCGACCTTCTGCGCGGCCTCCGGGGCCAGCGCCAGGCCGGCGTTGTTGACCAGCACGTCGATGCGGTCGAAGGGCGCCTGCAGGCCGTCGACCAGCGCCTTCACCGCAGCAGCGTCACGCACGTCGAGCGTGGCGACATGCACCGGCACCTTGTCCTGCAATTCTGCCTTCAGTTCTTCCAGGCGCTCCAGGCGTCGGCCGCTGAGTACCAGAGCCCAGCCGGCCTCGGCGAAACGTCGTGCCGTGGCGCGGCCGAAGCCGGATGTCGCGCCTGTGATGAATGCCACCTTGCTCATGGATAACCTCGTTTTGCTGTTGGGGGTCATGGCTTGCTCCTGCGTCCGCTGTCGGGCGCACGAAGAGCAGTCCCAGTGGGGGCGGGGCGCAAGTCTAAGGCCTTGGCCGTAAGACTGCGCTCCACAGCTGGCTGCGGATTCATGCGGACAGTTCGAGGAACTTGCGCACGCGTTCTGTTTCCGGGTTGGTGAAGAACTTCTCCGGCGCGGATTTCTCGATCAGCAGGCCCTTTTCCAGGAACACCACCTGATCCGACACCGCGCGGGCGAATTCCATCTCATGGGTGACCACGATCATGGTGTAGCCCTCGCTGGAGAGGTTCTTCATCACGGTCAATACTTCGCCGACCCGCTCCGGGTCGAGTGCCGAGGTCGGCTCGTCGAAGAGGATCACCTCCGGGCTCATGGCCAGGGCGCGGGCAATCGCCACACGCTGTTTCTGCCCGCCGGAGAGGGTGTAGGGAAAGGCCTCGGCCTTCTGCTCCATGCCGACCTTTTCCAGCAGCGTCTGGGCGATGGCGCGGGCCTCGTCCTTGTGCATCTTCTTCACCTGCATCGGTGCTTCCATCACGTTCTGCAGCACGGTCAGGTGCGGCCACAGGTTGAAACTCTGGAACACCATGCCGGTGCGAGCGCGGATCGCCGCCAGGTCGCGGTTGTTCATGCGCTTGCCCTGGGCGTCGACGCCGATGCGCTGACCGGCAATGTGAATGCTGCCGCGATCCGGCTCTTCGAGCCAGTTGATGCAGCGCAGCAGGGTCGATTTGCCCGAGCCGGAGGAGCCCAGCACGCTGACCACCTCGCCCTTGTTCACGGTCAGCGAGATGTCACGCAGCACCTCGACACCGTCGAAGCTCTTGGAAAGATTGTCGATCTGTACCGCAGGGATGTCAGGCATGTTCGAAACCTCGTTTGGCGCCGAACCGGCTCGCCCACTTGAGCGCCAGTTCCAGGCAGATGCTGATGATCCAGTACAGGGCGATGACCACGATGAACGCCTCGGTGGGGATGAAGTAGGTGGCCTGCACCGAGTTGGCTGCGGCAGTCAGTTCCTGCACGGTGATGATGGTGAGAAAGGCGGTGTCCTTGAGCGCGTAGATCAGCTGGTTGCCGAGCAGCGGACGGGTGCGGATCACCAGTTGCGGCAGGATGATCCGCCAGAACAGGCGGCCTGGCCGAAAGCCATGGGCCTTGGCCGCCTCGACCTGGCCGAGCGGCAGCACCAGGCGCGCCCCGCGCAGGATCTCGGCGAAGTAGGCCGCGTGATAGATGGCCAGTGCCACCAGACCCGCGCCCCAGGCGCTGGGCTTAACCCCCAGGGCCGGCAGGCCGTAGTAGAGCAGGTAGGCCAGCACCAGGAAGGGCAGCATGCGCATCAGGTCGATCGCCCCGCGCAGCAGCGTCGACAGCCTGTTGCGGCCCTCCAGCAGGTAGACGGTGAAGCAGCCGATGACGAAGGCCGCCAGCACCGACAGGACGAACAGGATCAGGGTGTTGAGTGCGCCGTTGAGGAAGGCGGCGCGCGCCTCCCAGATGATGGTCCATTCGCTCATGATGGCGTCCTCACATGGCCAGTCGGTTGGCTTTCTTCTCGGCGATGGCCTGCACCTTGAGCAGCACGCCGATGATCAGCATGTACAGCAGGGCCGCCGCGAGAATCGGTGGCAGCGGCTCGTAGGTCACGGCGCTGATGCGGTTGGTCACGCGGGTCAGATCGACGATGCCGATCACCGCGATGGCCGGGCTGCTCTTGATCAGGAAAGACATCTCGTTGACCAGGCCGGGCAGGCTGCTGGTGATCATCTGCGGCAGCATGATGCGACGGAAGAACACGCCGTTGGTCATGCCGCAGGCCAGCGCCGCTTCCTTCTGCTCGCGGGAGAAACTGATGAACGCCGTGCGCCAGACCTCGGCATTGAAGGCTGCGGTGTTCAGGGTGAGGGCAAGGATCGCCGCCGTGTTGCGATCCATGGCCAGGCCGAAGGTGGGGGCCGAGAGGAAGATGAACAGCACCAGGGTGACCAGCGGCGTGGCGCGCGCCAGGCTCACGTAGAGCACCAGCGCCTGTTCCACGAAGGGTATGCGCGCCATGCGCAGCAGTGCGATACCCAGGCCGATGACGACGCCCAGGGCGATGGCGATCGAGGAGATCCACAGAGTCGTCCAGGCGCCCTCGAGCAGCAATAACCAGGCTTGTCCGTTCATGTCGGGCTCCAGGGAAAGGGATGGGGTGTTACAAGCAAGGTCAGGGCCAGAGCTGGCCCTGATAGGCGGCAGTGCACTGCAAATGAGCAGTAGGGTGCGCCGTGCGCACCGAAACGCTGGCACCGTTGACGCTGGTGCGCACGGCGCACCCTACGGGAACCATGCCAGGCATCTGGCATCAGCCTGTTTTCACTCCATGCCGGCCAGCTTGTGGAACTGCTCTACCTTGGTGATCGGCTCCTTGGGCATGGCCGGGAAGGCTTCGCCGAACCACTTGTTCTGCAACTCGGCCAGGCGACCGTTGTCGCGCACTTCGTTCATGAAACCGGTGAGGAGCTCCAGCAACTCGGGGCTGCTCTTGGGCACCGGCCAGGCGGCGAAACCGTCGCCGGAAACGGCGATGCCCTTGGCGAAGGTGTCGCCACGGGTCTTGACCAGGTCATTGACCGAAATCAGTGCGTTGATCACGTAGTCCAGACGACCGTTGGCCAGGTCGGCGTAGGCCTCCGGGTAGGACGGGTATTCGGTCACGGTGCCGATCTCGCAGCCCTCGGCAGCCATCATCTTCTTCAGCTCTGGCAGGCGCGCGAGCAGGGCGCTGCCGGCCTGCAGGCCGACGGTCTTGCCGCACAGGCTGGCGATGTCGCTGAGGCTGTCGTCACCGGCGCGCTTGACGTAGAAGTGTTGCGCCGAGGCGAAGGGCGGGGCGAAGTTGAACACGCGCAGGCGGTCGTCGGTGACCAGGGCACCGGTGAAAGCCATGTCGTACTGGCCAGACGAGACCGAGGCGAGCAGGCCGGTCCAGGGCAGGATTTCCTGCTTCACGTCGAAGCCCTGTGCCTTGGCGTAGGTCTTCAGGTCTTCGAGCAGCTCCTTGTGAAAACCCTCGGGCTTGCCGTCGACGATGAAGTTGAACGGCGCGTAGTCATCCTCGGTGGCGACGGTCATCACGCCCTTGGACTTGATGTCGTCGAGGTCGGCATGGGCGCTCAGCGAGGCGCCGACCAGGCAACTGGCCAGGGCCAGCTTGCGCAGCAGGCCGAAGGATTTTGAATCGGTGTTCGATGGCTTCATGGGCGTGCTCCAGAGGTGTCGACAAGGGTTGTCCATGCCGCTCGGCGGCGGTTTCGTTTTCACCTTAGAGAGGCCTGGCGAGCCGGCGATAGGGGCAGTTCCGGCCTTTGTTCTGGCCAGTGACAATGGCGCGCTACTTGCTACATCACAGGGTTGTTTGGCTGTTGGAGTGCGCCATGATCGATCACTTTTACCACCTCGATTTCGACCGTCAGCGCGGCCTTCAGGAGCAGCTTCGCGAGTCGCTGGTGTCGGCTATTCTCGGTGGCGGTTTCCCAGCCGACGAGCCGCTGCCGTCGTGCCGCAAGCTGTCCCAGCAGCTGTCGGTCTCGCGCAACACCGTGGCGCTGGTGTACGAGAGCCTGCTCGACAACGGCTATCTGGTCAGCCGCCCGCGCAGTGGCTACTACCTGCACCCGGACTATTGCGGGCAAGCGGGCGATGCCGTGCTGCGCATGACGCCGCTGCGCAAGCCGGAGCAGTCCGACGACAGCAGCGCCGTCACTGCCCCGGATTGGGCCACGCGCTTTCGCATGCAGCCCAGTTTGAAGCACGGCGTGCTGCGCCCGAGCAACTGGAGCCGCTTCACCTATCCCTTCATCTACGGCCAGCCGATCAGCGAGCTGTTCCCGCTGGAGCGCTGGCGCGAGGTGTCGCGCAAGAACCTCAGTGGCGAGCGCGACCAGGGCTGGTTGGGCGACCGCTTCGACCGTGACGATGAGCAACTGATCGAGCAGTTGCGCACCCGCGTGTTGCCCAAGCGCGGTATCTGGGCGCGTGCCGACGAGATCCTGGTCACCCTGGGTTCGCAGAACGCACTGTATCTGCTGGCCAGCCTGCTGATGGCGCGCGGGGTGCGCGTCGGTGTGGAGAACCCGGGCTTTCGCGATGCGGCGAGCATCTTCGACCTGCACGGCGCCAAGGTGCATCTGCAGGATGTCGACGACCAGGGTCTGGTGCTGGATCGGCGCCTGGATGACTGCCAGTACCTCTACGTGACGCCAGGGCACCAGGTGCCCACCGGCGTGGCGATGAGTGCGGCGCGGCGCGAGCAGCTGATGCGGCAGATTCGCCAGCACGACCAGGTGCTGATCGAGGACGACTACGACGCCGAATTCAACCTCGACAACCATCCGCTGCCGGCGCTCAAGGCCAGCGACAGCAGTGGCCGGGTGATCTACCTGAGCAGCCTGTCC
>CAMPIF010000230.1 GCA_946886245.1 Ectopseudomonas composti
GGCCATGGCCTGGTGATGCTCCGGGTTGAACGGCGCACCATGCGGGTCGATGGCTTCCAGGTTGTAGCGAGCCAGGGTGTCGTGGAACAGCTTGAGGGTCAGCTGCATGCCCTCACGCACGGCCTTGATCGACACATCGTCAGGGCTGGACAGCTCCAGGCCGCGCTCCAGGCTGTCGATTACCGGCAGCAGATCGCCAGCGAACTTTTCCAGCGCAAATTTGTGCGCCTTCTCTACATCCTGCTCCGCGCGACGACGCACGTTCTGCAGGTCGGCAGCCATGCGCAGCGACTGATCCTGCGCAGCGGCCAGTTGCTCTTCCAGCGTTTGCACGCGAGCAGCCAGGTCGTCACCAGGCACCACAGCCTCTGCTGCCTGCGCCTCGGAATTCTGCGTATCCAGGGTCTGTTCGTCAGCCATGCCTTTCTCCTCTCGAAAAAACTGGCGCGATACCGACTCGCGCTCCTGCCGCCTATATGGAGTCAATTCCACAGGTTTCAAGGGGCAATAGGGAGGATTGCCAGAGAAAGAAAAAACACTGTATAAATAACCAGACATCAATTCGGGAGCGTTCGCCATGCTGGTGCACCTGTCCATTCACAACTACGCCATCGTCGACCACCTGGACCTCGAGCTGGATGCCGGCATGAGCGCCATCAGCGGCGAGACCGGCGCCGGCAAGTCGATCATGCTCGACGCCCTCGGCCTGTGCCTGGGTGATCGCGCCGACAGCGGCGTGGTACGCCCGGGAGCGGACAAGGCGGACATTCTCGCCAGCTTCGACCTGGCGGACATTCCCGAAGCCCGTACCTGGCTCGCCGAGCGGGATCTGGACAACGACGGCCCATGCATCCTGCGTCGGGTGATCACCGCCGAAGGCCGCTCGCGCGGCTATATCAACGGCAGCCCCTGCCCGCAGGCCGACCTCAAGGCCCTTGGCGAGCTGATCATCGATATCCACAGCCAGCACGAGCATCAGTCGTTGCTCAAGACCGACACCCATCGCCGCCTGCTCGACGAATACGCTGGCAGCCAGGATCTCGCGCGCCAGGTGCAACTCGCCGCGCAGCGCTGGAAGCAGACGCGCAACGAGCTGGAACGTATTTCCAGCCAGGGTGACGAACAGCGCGCGCGCCACCAGTTGCTCAGCTACCAACTGGAAGAGCTGGAAAATCTGGCGCTGGGCGACAACGAACTGGAACAGCTGGAACAGGAGCACAAGGCCCTGAGCAATGCTGAAGCGCTGCTTGCGGCCTGTCGCCAGGTGCTCGACCTGTGCAGCGAGAGCGATGCCGGCAACGTCCTGTCGGCGCTGACCGCCAGCCTCAACCGCCTGGGCGCCTTTGGCGGCCAGGGCGGCGCCTTGAACGAAGCCAGCAACCTGCTGGCCAGTGCGCAGATCCAGGTGGAAGAAGCCGTCGGCGAGCTGAATCGCTTCCTCGATCACTTCGACGCCGACCCGGAGCGTCAGCAGTTTCTCGAAGAGCGCCTGGACAGCATCTACACCCTGGCACGCAAGCACCGCATCCAGCCCAACGAGCTGGCTGCCTTGCAGCAGCAGTTGTTCGAGGAGCTTGAAGGCCTGAATGCCGACGACCAGGCCAGCGAACGCCTGGCCGAAGAGCTGGCCGCCTATGAACGCCATTACCAGGAAAAGGCTGTCGAGCTCAGCGCACTGCGCAGCAATGCTGCCGAACGCCTGGCCGCTGCAGTTGCGCAGGAAATGCAGGCACTCGGCATGCCTGGCGGTCGTTTCAACATCCAGCTCCAGGCCATGAGCAGCGAAGAACCGCATGCCAGTGGCCTGGAGACAGTGGAGTTCCTGGTCAGCGCCAACCCTGGCCAGCCGCTGCGCGGCTTGGCCAAGGTGGCCTCGGGCGGTGAGCTGTCACGTATCAGCCTGGCGATCCAGGTGATCACCGCACAGACCTCGCGCGTACCGACCCTGGTGTTCGACGAAGTGGACGTCGGTATCGGCGGCCCGACTGCCGAAGTGGTCGGACAATTGCTGCGCCGCCTCGGCGAGCGCGGCCAGGTATTGTGCGTCACCCACCTGCCGCAAGTCGCCGCGCAAGGTCATCAGCATCTGTTCGTACACAAGCGCCGCGGCGAAGCTGCCACGTCTACCGCCGTGAGCAAGCTGGACGAGAGCGGCCGCGTCGAGGAAATCGCCCGCATGCTCGGCGGCGTCGACCTGACCGAGGAATCCCTGGCTCACGCCCGCAAGATGGTCACCAGCGCCCAGGCTGCCTGAAGCAACGTAGCCCGGGTGCAGCCCGGGCCACGACAAAGCAAAAAGGCGACCCCAGGGTCGCCTTTCTCATTGCAGCAGAAGAATCAGCTCTTCTTGCGCACGTACAACACCAGATTATGGTCGACCAGCTCGAAACCGTGCTCCTTGACGATTTCCTTCTGGCGCTTCTCGATCTCGGCGTCGAAGAACTCGATCACTTCACCGGAGTCGACACAGACCATATGATCGTGATGGCCGCTGTCAGCCAGCTCGAATACGGCATGGCCACCATCGAAGTTGTGACGCACCACCAGGCCGGCGGCCTCGAACTGAGTCAGCACGCGGTACACGGTGGCCAGGCCAACGTCCTCACCCGCCTCCATCAGGGCCTTGTAGACATCCTCCGCACTCATGTGGCGGTGCTCGGCGTTGTCGAGCATCTGCAGGATTTTGACTCGTGGCAGAGTCACCTTCAGTCCAGCTTTGCGCAGTTCGTTATTTTCAACCATGGTCTGCTTTCTCATGGATGCTGCTTCGCAGCACCCTTCAATACGGGTATGATCCGGGGTTCAAGTTGCCCAAGATAGTGGAAGTCACCCTCCGATGCAAAAAACCAAGCTCTTGCTGACCAGCCTGTCGCTGACCGGGCTCTTCGCACTCGCCGGTTGTTCATTCCCCGGGGTTTACAAGATCGACATTCAACAGGGCAATGTCGTGACACAGGACATGATAGACCAGCTGCGCCCGGGAATGACCCGACGCCAAGTGCGGTTTATCATGGGCAACCCGTTGATCACCGACACCTTCCATGCCGATCGCTGGGATTATCTGTACAGCCTCCAGCCTGGCGGCGGTCAGCGCCTGCAGGAACGCGTCAGTCTGGTATTCGACGGCAGCGACCAACTGGTCGGTCTGGCCGGTGACTTCATGCCCGGCGTCAGCCGTGACCAGGCCATCCTGGGCGAAGGCAGCGACACCAGCAGCGCGCAGCCGCAAGCCAAACCACAGGACGAAACTCCGCCGGCACCAGGCTCCTTGCTGGAGCAGATTCAGCGTGAGGTGGATCAGGTCGAAACCGTTCCGGTCCCGACTCCCGAGCCGCTGGACACCGATCCGCAGTAACACGCGGACACGAAAAAGCCCGGAGCGAATCCGGGCTTTTTCATATCTACCGCCTTACGACCAAACGGGTCAGCTCGACTCTTCGCCATCTTCCCTGGCCTTGGCTTTGGCCGCACGCTGCTTGCGTACCTCCTTCGGGTCGGCGATCAACGGCCGATAGATCTCGACTCGTTCCCCTTCCTCCAGCACTCGCTCTTGCGGCTTGCCTACAGCCTTACCAAAAATACCCAGTGGCGCCTGGCTCAGATCCAGCTCCGGAAAGAACTGCTGCATACCCGAACGCAGCGCGGCCTCGCGCACCGTGGTGCCGGCTGGTACGGACAGACGCAGGAGCTTCTGCCGTTCGGCAAGGGCATAGACCACTTCGATGGCGATACTGGGCTTATCCATACAGCTGTTTGGCTCGCTGGCAGAAGGCATCGACCATGGTATTGGCCGCCTGATTGAACAACGGGCCCAGCGTGGCACGCACCAGTGGCCCGGCATAGTCGAAGGTCAGGTCCAGACTGATCTTGCACGCCTTGTCACCCAACGCCTTGAATTCCCAGACGCCATGCAGGCTGGTGAAAGGCCCTTCCTGCAAGTTCATCTCGATACGCTGCCCAGGCTGCAGGACATTACGCGTGACGAAGCGCTGGCCGATGCCACCCTTGGCCACTTCGAGGCTGGCCAGCATGTGCGTCTCGCTGACCTCCAGTACCTCACTGGCGCTGCACCAGGGCAGAAATTGCGGGTAACCGGCCACATCGTTGACGAGATCGAACAGTGCCTGAGCCGGGTACGGCAGCAACGCCGAACGCTGGATTCGAGTAGCCATTTACTTGCTCAGCTCCGCGATGAAAACGATCAGCACGCCGATTGGCGCCACGACGCGAATCAGCCAGAGAGCCAGATTGAACAGCAGCGGGCTTCTGATGGACAACTCTTCACGCACAGCATCACGGCTCAGCACCCAACCGGCGAACATGGCGAAAGACAGCCCGCCCAGCGGCAGCAGGATACGGCTGGTGAGGTAATCGATGCTGTCGAAGAACGTCTTGCCGCCCTCGGCGCCCCACTGCAACAGATGGAAACCGTCTTCGGCAAAGACGAAGAACTTGGCCTCGGCCCAAAGATTGAACGACAGCACCGTGCCCATCCCCAGCAGCCAGCACAGCAGCGCCAGCACGGCGGTTACCTGCGCGCGGCTGCGCCCGGTCTTCTCGACGAAGTAGGCCACGGCCGGCTCCAGCATGGAGATCGACGAACTCCATGCTGCGACAGCCACCAGCACGAAGAAGATCAGCCCCATCACCTGACCGAAAGCGATATTGCCGAAGGCAATCGGCAGGGTGACGAACATCAGTCCGGGGCCACCACCCGGCTCCAGGCCGGCGGCAAAGACGATGGGGAACAGCGCCAGACCCGCCGTCAGCGCCACCAGGGTATCGAGCACACCGACGGTCAGCACCGTAGCGCCTATCGAAGCCTTCTTCGGCATGTAAGCGCCGTAGACCATGATCGAACCCACACCCACGCTCAAAGTGAAGAAGGCATGACCCATGGCAGCCAGAATGCCGTCCTGCACCTTGCTCGGGTCGAAATGGAAGAGGAAGTCGAAACCTTCGCGGAAATGCCCGGTGGTAAAGCTGTAGCCCAACAGCACCAGCAACAGCACGAACAGCAGCGGCATCATGATACGCAAGCTGCGCTCCAGACCCGCCACCACCCCCTTGGCGATGACGAACGCGGTGATCAGCATGAACAGGCTATGCCACAGGGTCAGGCGCCACGGATCGGAAGTCAGACCGCCGAACGCCGCACCAGCCCCATCGGCGCTGATGCCGGTGAAGTCGCCACGGCCCATGCCGATGATGTAATCCAGCGACCAACCGGCGACCACGCTGTAGAACGACAGAATCAGTAGCGCGGCGACCATCCCCATCAGCGCAGCCAGCGACCAGTGCTTCGAGGCTCCGGCTTCGATCGCCAGACTCTTCATCGCATTGACCGGGCTCTGCCGGCCACGGCGACCGATCAGGGTTTCCGCCAGCATGATCGGCACACCCACCAGGGCGATGCAGAACAGGTACATGACGACGAACGCACCGCCGCCGTAGACCCCGGTCATGTAGGGGAATTTCCAGATATTGCCGAGACCGACCGCCGAACCGGTCGCTGCCAGAATGAACACCCAGCGACTGGCCCAGGCACCATGAATCGAAACGTTGTCGCTCGCCATTGCGGCCAAGACCCCATACTGCGGGAAAAAAGATCGCGCATTGTCGGAGATTCATCCGGCAGGCTCAAGCGCAAGCCGGCAACCGGCCAGGAGAGCCCCATAGCGCAGGCGCGGCCGACTCCCTATAATGCGCGCCCTATGGCTAAGCAAAAGAAACATCCTCAAGGCACCATCGCGCTGAACAAGAAGGCGCTGCATGACTATTTCATCGAACACAAGTTCGAGGCCGGCCTGGTGCTGTCCGGCTGGGAAGTGAAGAGCCTGCGTGCCGGCAAGGCACAGCTGGTCGACAGCTACGTGCTACTCAAGGACGATGAGGCCTGGTTGATGGGCTGCCACATCACGCCACTGAAAACTGCCAGCACCCATGTCATCGCCGACCCGACCCGCACGCGCAAGCTGCTGCTGAACAAGCGCGAGCTGGAGAAGCTGTTCGGCTCCGTGCAGCAGAAGGGCTATACCGCCGTGGCGCTGTCGCTGTACTGGAAGCAGCATCTGGTCAAATGCGAAATTGCCCTGGCCAAGGGCAAGAAGGACTTCGACAAGCGCCACACCGAGAAGGAACGTGACGCCGACCGCGAGGTTCAGCGCGCGATGCGCAGCAAGGGCAAGGACGACTGAACGCAGCGGCAAGCTTCAAGCCGCAAGCCTCAAGAAAAGCTCAAGACGCAGGGCGAAGCGGAACGCAGGCAGTCCGCCGCAACGCAGGCCGCCGCCGGTGCGGTGCGTGCGGCCTCGGCCGCAACATCCCGGAGGGTGCACCATGCGCACCAATCGCCCTTCGAGTCACAACCGGATTAGCGCAACGAGGGCCAGCAGCCGTGCGCAGGGCGTACCTACGGCCTGATAGCCCCGCGCCGCTGCGCCCGTTCCACCCGCCGCGCCTCCAATTGCACCTCCGACAGCACTTCCTGCACATAGTCGATGTGCTGATTGGATAGCTCGCGGGCCTCTTCCGCGCGCCCTTCGATGATCGCCTGGTACAGCGCGCGATGCTGCCCGATCAGCATGTCGCGGGTCTCTTCGCGCTGGGCATACATGCCACCGATGTTGGTCACCACGTTGCGCTTGAGCAGATCGAACAGACCACGAATGGTGTGCAGCAGCACCGCGTTGTGGCTGGCTTCGGCGATGGCCAGGTGGAAATTGGCGTCGGCCGCGCCCTCCTGCGCGCGGGTCACTTTGCCGCTGCGGCTGTAGCAATCCTGTAGCGCCGCGAAGGCTTCGCCGAGGCGCTGGCGATCCAGTTCGGTGGCGCGTTGCGCTGCGTAGAACGCGCACGAGCCTACCAGCGTGTGCCGGAACTCGAGCAGGACGCGCTGCGCGTCCGGGTTGCATTCCAACAGGTGCAAC
>CAMPIF010000231.1 GCA_946886245.1 Ectopseudomonas composti
ACCCTAGGGTGGTTTCATACCGTAGGGTGGGCTTTAGCCCACCAGAGCCCACCCACTTCCATCTCAAACCGCGACCGGCGCCTTGATATGCGGGTGCGCTTCGTAACCGACCAGTTCGAAGTCCTCGAATGTGAAGGCCAGCAGGTCCTTCACCTCGGGGTTGAGCTTCATGGTCGGCAGCGGCAGCGGCTGGCGGGTCAGTTGCAGGTCGGTTTGTTCGATGTGGTTGGCGTACAGGTGGCAGTCGCCGCCGGTCCAGATGAACTCGCCCGGTTGCAGGTCGCAGACCTGCGCCACCATCAGCGTCAGCAGCGCATAGCTGGCGATGTTGAAGGGCACGCCGAGGAAGATGTCAGCCGAGCGCTGATAGAGCTGGCAGCTGAGCTTGCCGTCGGCCACGTAGAACTGGAACAGCGCGTGGCACGGCGGCAGCGCCATCTGCTCGACCAGCGCCGGGTTCCAGGCCGATACGATCAGGCGACGCGAGTCCGGGTTCTTCCTGATCATCTCGATCAACTTGGCGATCTGGTCGATGGACTCGCCATTGGGCGCCGGCCAGCTGCGCCACTGGTAGCCGTAGACCGGACCGAGGTCGCCGTTCTCGTCGGCCCACTCGTCCCAGATGCTGACGCCGTTGTCCTTGAGGTACTTGATGTTGGTGTCGCCCTGCAGGAACCACAGCAGCTCGTGAATGATCGAGCGCAGGTGGCACTTCTTGGTGGTGACGATGGGGAAGCCATCGGCCAGGTCGAAGCGCATCTGGTAGCCGAACACGCTGTAAGTGCCGGTGCCGGTGCGGTCTTGCTTGAAGGTGCCGTGCTCGCGCACGTGGCGCATCAGGTCGAGGTACTGTTTCATCAGACGGCTCCTTGTACGGGCTGGCGCTTGTAGGCGTAGGCGATCAGGCCCAGGCCGGCGAGAATCATCGGTATGCAGAGGACCTGCCCCATGGTCAGCCAGCCCCAGGCCAGGTAGCCCAATTGGGCGTCCGGCACGCGAACGAATTCGACGATGAAGCGGAATACACCGTAGCAAGCGGCGAACATGCCGGAAACGGCCATGGTCGGACGCGGTTTGCGCGAGTAGAACCAGAGGATGGTGAACAGCGCGACGCCTTCCAGGGCGAACTGGTACAGCTGCGACGGGTGGCGCGCCAGCTGCTGCGGGTCGGTGGGGAAGATCATTGCCCAGGGCACGTCGCTGGCCTTGCCCCAGAGTTCGGCGTTGATGAAGTTGCCAATGCGCCCTGCACCCAGGCCAATGGGCACCAGTGGCGCGATGAAGTCCATCAGTTCGAAGAAGCTCTTGCCGTTGCGCTTGCCGAACCACCAGGTCGCCAGCATCACCCCGATCAGGCCGCCATGGAAGGACATGCCGCCCTCCCATACCCGCAGGATCTTCGCCGGTTCGGCGATGTAGGCGGCAAAATCATAGAAAAAGACGTAGCCCAGGCGCCCGCCGAGAATCACCCCCATGGCCACCCAGAACACCAGATCGGAAAGCTTCTCCTTGTTCCAGGTCGCGTCGAAACGCGCCAGGCGGCGCGAGGCCAGCCACCAGGCACCGCCGATACCGATCAGGTACATCAGGCCGTACCAATGGATTTTCAGGGGACCGAGGGCGATGGCCACCGGGTCGATCTGCGGATAAGGCAGCATCCAGGACTCCTTAAATGAAAAAACTCAGGCCCACGCTGAACAGCAGCAGGGCGAACAGACGCTTGAGCAACGGTGGCGACAGGCGATGAGCCAGGCGCGCACCAAAACGGGCAAAGAACATGCTGGTCAGGGCGATGCCCAGCAGGGCCGGGAGATACACGAAACCGACGCTCCATTGCGGCAGATTCGGATTCCCCCAGCCGGTAACCATGAAACTCAGCGCGCCGGCGATGGCGATCGGCAAACCACAGGCCGCCGAAGTTGCCACCGCTTGCTGGATCGGCACGCTGCGCCAGACCAGAAAGGGCACGGTCAGCGAACCACCGCCAATCCCGAAGATCGCCGACGCCCAGCCGATCACCCCGCCGGCCATCGTCAGCGTCGGCTTGCCTGGGACACCGAGACTGGCCTTGGGTTTCAGGTCCAGCGCCATCTGCGCGGCAACGATGATGGCGAACGTACCGATGATCTTCTGCAGCAGCGGCCCCTGGATCAGCGACGCCGTCATCGCCCCCAGCGCGGCACCGAGCACAATGCCCAGGGTCAACCAGCGAAACAGCGGCCAGCGCACCGCGCCCTTGCGATGGTGCTCGAGCAGCGAATTGATCGAGGTAAAGACGATGGTCGCCAGGGACGTTCCCACTGCCAGGTGAGTGAGGATTTCCGTTGCCATGCCCTGGGCGGTGAAGCTCAGCACCAGCACCGGCACGATGATCAGACCGCCGCCCACGCCGAACAGACCCGCCAGCATACCGGCAGCCGAACCCAGCACCAGGTAGAGCAGCAGTTCCATCGACACCCCCCAAAAACAAAGCGGCATGGTAGCGGAAATGCCCCCTCAACGGCACACGGATCGACGGAACGGTTGCCGCCTGCGGCTCAGCTCGCTAGCCTGCAAGACTCCGTCAGTGGAGCAATACGCATGTGCCTGATCGTCTTCGCCTGGCAGCCCGAAAGCCCGACGGTGCTGCGCCTGGCGGCCAATCGCGACGAGTTCTATGCGCGCCCCAGCGCAGCACTGAGCCAATGGCCGGATGCACCTGGCGTATTCGCCGGTCGCGACCTGCAGGCTGGGGGCACCTGGCTCGGCGTCACCGCGCAAGGCCGCTTCGCGGCACTGACCAATATCCGCGACCCCGGGCAAAAAGCCGGCACGCGTTCACGCGGCGCGCTGACGGCCGACTACCTGCTGGGCCAGGAGTCGGCACCGGTCTATCTCGACAGGATCATGCGCGACGCTGAAGAGCACGCTGGTTTCAACCTGCTTGTGGGCGACCGCCATCAGCTCTGGCATTTCAACTCGCAGGAAGGCCGGCCTCGACAATTGCAGAGCGGCATCTACGGCATGTCCAACGCCAGCCTCGACACGCCCTGGCCGAAACTGCTGCGTGCCAGAAGTGCCCTGCGCGATAGCGTCGAGCACGGGGATGAAGCGCTACTGGAGCTGCTGAGCGACACAAGCCTGCCGGCCGATCACCTGCTGCCGGACACCGGCGTCGGGCTGGCGACGGAGCGCGTACTGTCGAGTATTTTCATTACCACGGCGGCCTATGGCACCCGCGCCAGCACGGTGCTGAACCTTGGCCGGGATGGGCGCTGGAATATCACCGAGCGCAGCTTCGGCCCGCAGGGTGCCCTGTTGGGCGAGGTCGCCTTGCGTGGGTAGCCCGGATGCAATCCGGCAATAGAGAGCGCCGTTGTCCCGGATTGCATCCGGGCCAGGAAACTGCTCGCGAATCTTGGCGGCGCGAAAGCTTCGCGAGCAGAGCTCGCTCCTACAGACGAATCAGGCCTGGATATTGGACGCCGGATTGATCACCCGACCGAGCCCCAGGTTGCGCAGTGCCAGGTGCAGGGTGCTGTAGATCAGGTGCGGGTTGTCCATGGTCATCACCTGGCCGAGCAGTTCCTTGGCCTTGCTCTGGGTGACCTGACGCAACAGCCATTTCACCTTGGGCAGGTTGGTGGCGTTCATCGACAGCGAATCGAAGCCCATCGCCAGCAGCAGCACGGCAGCCGCCGGGTCACCGGCCATCTCGCCGCAGATGCTCACTGGCTTGCCTTCGAGATGCGCGTCGTTGACCACCTTCTGCAAGGCCTGCAGCACTGCCGGGTGGAGGAAGTCGTAGAGATCCGCCACGCGCGGGTTGTTGCGGTCGACCGCCAGCAGGTATTGGGTCAGGTCATTGGAACCGACCGAGAGGAAGTCCACCTGGCGCGCCAGTTCACGGGTCTGATAGACGGCTGCCGGGATCTCGATCATCACGCCAATGGGCGGCAACGGCACATCGGTGCCTTCGTCACGCACCTCGCCCCAGGCACGGTGAATCAGGTGCAGTGCCTCTTCCAGCTCCTGCGTGCCGGAAATCATCGGCAGCAGGATGCGCAGGTTGTCCAGCCCCTCGCTGGCCTTGAGCATGGCGCGGGTCTGCACCAGAAAGATTTCCGGGTGATCGAGGGTCACGCGAATGCCGCGCCAGCCCAGGAAGGGATTCTCTTCCTTGATCGGGAAGTAGGACAGCGACTTGTCGCCGCCGATATCCAGGGTGCGCATGGTCACCGGCAGCGGGTGGAAGGCCTGCAGCTGCTCGCGATAGGTGGCGAGCTGTTCCTTCTCGCTGGGGAAGCGCTCATTGATCATGAACGGCACTTCGGTACGGTACAGGCCGACGCCCTCGGCGCCACGTTGCTGAGCCCGCGCAACATCGGCGAGCAGACCGGTGTTGACCCACAGCGGCATGCGGTGACCGTCGAGGGTCTCGCAGGGCAACGCGCGCAGGGCGTCGAGCCCTTCGGTGAGCTGGCGCTCCTCCTCGACCACTTCGGCGTACTGCTTGCTCAGCAGCTCGCTGGGGTTGGTGAAGACTTCGCCGTGATAGCCATCGACGATCAGCTTGATGCCGTCGATCTTCGAATACGGCAGGTCGACCACGCCCATGACCGTGGGAATACCCATGGCGCGGGCGAAAATCGCCACGTGGGAGTTGCCCGAACCGGTCACCGAGATCAGGCCGACCAGCTTGCCTTCCGGTACTTCGCCGAGCATCGCCGGCGATAGCTCCTCGCTGACCAGGATGGTGTTATCCGGATAGACCAGCGTGGTCTTGCGTTCTTCCTGCAGGTAGGCGAGCAGGCGCCGGCCGAGGTCGCGCACATCGGAGGCGCGCTCGCGCAGGTAAGCGTCATCCATCAGCTCGAAACGATTGACGTGATCGAGCACCACCTGGCGCAAGGCGCCCTGTGCCCACTGGCCGGTACGGATGACCTTGCGCACCTCGTTACCCAGTGCGGCGTCCTCGAGCATCATCAGGTAGACGTCGAACAGCGCGCGCTCTTCCTTGCGTAGCTGAGTGGCGAGCTTCTCGGACAGCTCCTGCATGTCCTCGCGCACCCAGCCCAATGCCTTGTCGAACAGCTCCAGCTCGGCCGCGATGTCATCGACACTGCGGTCTGGAACTACATTCAAATCGGCCGGGGGCAGCACCACGACAGCGGTACCGACCGCTGCCCCCGGCGCACCCGGCACGCCGACGAATTTGGCCTCCTGCACGCCCTTGCCCTGGCGACCGAGCCCCCGAATCGAACCAGTCGCCTCGGCATGGGCGATAACGCCAGCGAGCTGCGCGCTCATGGTGACCAGGAAGGCTTCCTCGCCTTCGTCGAACTGGCGGCGCTCCTTCTGCTGCACCACCAGAACGCCCATCACCCGCCGGTGGTGGATGATCGGCGCACCGAGGAAGGAGGCATAGCGTTCCTCGCCGGTCTCGGCGAAGTAGCGGTAGCGGGGATGGCTGGCGGCATCTTCGAGGTTCAGCGGTTCTTCACGGCTACCGACCAGGCCAACCAGACCTTCGCTGGGTGCCATGCTGACCTTGCCGATGGAGCGCTTGTTGAGACCGTCGGTGGCCATCAGCACGAAGCGATTGGTTTCCGGATCGAGCAGGTAGACCGAGCAGACCTGGCTGCCCATCGCTTCCTTGACCCGCTGCACGATGATCGACAGCGCCGCCTTGAGATCCTTGGCGGCGTTTACTTCCTGGACGATCTTGCGCAGCGTATTGAGCATGCTCGATTGGGGTCCGTATCAGTCGCGCACTATCAGGCGCGGGGCAAGTTCCTTGAGCGCGCGGCGATAGACCTCGCGCTTGAATGTGACCACCTGGCCCAGCGGGTACCAGTAGCTGACCCAGCGCCAGCCATCGAATTCGGGCTTGCCGGTCAGGTCCATGCGTACGCGATCTTCCGCCCCCGTCAGGCGCAGCAGAAACCACTTCTGCTTCTGCCCGATGCACAGCGGCTGGCTGTGCGTGCGCACCAGACGCTGCGGCAGACGATAACGCAACCAGCCACGGGTGCAGGCGAGGATATTCACATCCTGCTCTTCGAGCCCGACCTCTTCATTCAGTTCACGGTAAAGCGCCTCTTCCGGCGATTCACGATCATTGATGCCACCCTGGGGAAACTGCCACGCATCCTGGTTGATACGCCTGGCCCAGAGCACCTGGCCGACATCATTGGTCAGGATGATGCCGACATTCGGGCGGAAACCATCAGAATCGATCACGGCAAGCAACCTCGTACACGCAAGTTCCGGCATTGTTCCACAAAGCCGGCGACAGCAGCAACGCGGGTTTAGGCGCTGTTTGAAAGCCCCGGCAAAGCGGCTATTCTGGCGCGCCTTCCCTTACTACAGAACAGGTAACGAACCGTGCGCTTGGCCCTTTTCGATCTCGACAACACCCTGCTGGCTGGCGACAGCGATCACAGCTGGGGCGAATTCGTCTGCCAGCGCGGCCTGGTCGACGCGGCCGAGTACCTGGCGCGCAACGATGCCTTCTATGCCGACTACTGCGCCGGCAAACTGGACGTGGTGGCCTACCAGAATTTCAGCCAGGCCATTCTGGGTCGCAGTGAAATGGCGCAACTGGCGCAGTGGCACCGCGAGTTCATGGCCGAGGTGATCGAGCCGATCATCCTGGCCAAGGGCGAGGCACTGCTGGCCGAGCACCGCGCCGCTGGCGACAAGCTGGTGATCATCACCGCCACCAACCGCTTCGTCACTGCGCCCATCGCCGAGCGCCTGGGCGTGGAAACGCTGATCGCCACCGAATGCGGCATGCAGGACGGCCGTTATACCGGGCAGATCGCCGGCACCCCGTGCTACCAGGGCGGCAAGGTGACGCGCCTGAACCAGTGGTTGGCAGAGACGGGGTACAACCTCGATGACGCCTACTTCTACAGCGACTCGCGCAACGACCTGCCGCTGC
>CAMPIF010000232.1 GCA_946886245.1 Ectopseudomonas composti
CCAGGGTACGCACCTGAATGCGCGAAACCTCATCGGCGATGGCCTCGAGGCCACCCTGACGCTCGGCCTTGGTGGTCGGCACGTTGTGATCCGGCGTGGCGATGTTGGCGTCGATGCGCCACGGCTTGCGCCCGGCCAGGCGCAGGCCCTCGAAGGCCTGCGGCGAGGTCACTTCGTGGAGAATGTGACGATCGATGTAGATCAACGAGGAACCGTCGTCGCGACGTTTCACTTCGTGCATTTCCCAGAGCTTGTCGTAGAGCGTCTTGCCAGTCATCAGCCTTACCTCATCAGCGCCTTTTGAGCACATCCGCAAACTGCCTGCGTTATCACCGCCAGGCGTCAGAAGTGCACCTTATCTATGCCTGGGCGAAAATGGCCCTTCGGCTTATGGGGAGAATGCTATTGCCAGGCACGAAATAACTCAAATTCATATTTTTTATTCAAAGGATTCCGAATAGGAATGTATGCTCAATGCCTCATTACTGACCCGGAGCGCTCCATGGATCTGGCCAACCTCAATGCCTTCATCGCCATCGCCGAAACCGGCAGCTTTTCCGAAGCCGGCGAGCGCCTGCACCTGACTCAGCCCGCCGTGAGCAAGCGCATCGCCGGTCTGGAACAGCAACTGGGCGTGCGCCTGTTCGACCGCCTCGGTCGCGAGATTGGCCTGACCCAGGCCGGCCGCGCCCTGTTGCCGCGCGCCTACCAGATCCTCCACGTGCTGGACGATACCCGTCGCGCGCTGACCAACCTCTCCGGTGAAGTCAGCGGTCGCCTGACCCTGGCGACCAGCCACCACATCGGCCTGCATCGCCTGCCCGCCCTGCTGCGCGCCTTTACCCGCGCCCATCCGCAGGTGGCGCTGGATATCCAGTTCCTCGACTCGGAGGTGGCGTACGAAGAAGTGCTGCATGGCCGCGCCGAACTGGCGGTGATCACCCTCGCCCCGGAAACCCGTGAGCCGATCCGTGCCGCCGCCGTATGGGACGACCCGCTGGATTTCGTCGCCGCACCGGAACACCCGCTGGCCCGCAGCCAGATGATCAGCCTGGCCGACGTGGCGCAGCACCCAGCCGTGTTTCCCGGCGGCAACACCTTCACCCATCACATCGTCCAGCGCCTGTTCGAGGCCCAGGGCCTGACACCCAATATCGCCATGAGCACCAACTACCTGGAAACCATCAAGATGATGGTGTCCATCGGCCTGGCCTGGAGCGTGCTGCCGCGCACCATGCTCGACGATCAGGTCGCGCGCCTGCCGATACCGGGCATCCAGTTGACCCGCCAGCTGGGCTACATCCTGCATACCGAGCGCACCCTGTCGAATGCCGCACGGGCATTCATGGATCTGCTCGACAGCCAGCGGGATGATCTTGCATAGGCATCCGAACTGAGACTAACGTGGCGACATAACGACAAAAACATATCCACATGCCTCTAACAGGTCGTTGAAAAACGTAGGCGAGGCAGTCATTGCAAGGCAAAAACAGGCGAAAAAGCGCAGTTTACGAGCTGTAAATGAGCATTTTGAGCCTTTTTTTAACGCAGCAATGGCAACGCAGATAGTTTTTCAACAACCTGTTAACGCCCGCCCCGCGCATCGCGCTCTCCGGAGGAAGGTACGGCCATGGCCAGATCGACTGACCAGACCCCGCCCCTGCCACATATACCGGCGATGGATCCCGCCGAATTCGAGCAAACCTGGCAAGACGCGCCGCGTTTGCTGGCCGCGCTGAACGGCGCGCACCTCGGCACCTGGTACTGGGACATTCGCAGTGGCCAGGTGAACTGGTCGCGCGGCGCCCAGGCACTGTTCGGCCTCGACCCCAATCGCCCGGTCACGCGGGAACTGCACTACATCGAGCTGATCCCCGAAGAGGAGCGCGCCGAGGTCCTGGCTAAATTCGACGCCATCCTCAAGGGCGAACAGATTGCCAACGCCCTGCGCCACCGCATCCGCTGGCCGGACGGCAGCCTGCACTGGCTGGAGATCACCGGCAGCCTGCAACGCGAGGCCGATGGTCGGCCACGGATGTTCGGCGTGATTCGCGACATCAGCGCCCAGCAGGAGCGTGCCGAGGCCCTGCGCGCCTCCGAGGAACGCTTCGCCAGCCTGTTCCGCCTGAGCCCCGACATCATGATGCTGGTGCGCTACGACAACAGCGAGATCGTCGAGGTCAACCAGCACTTCACCCACGCCTTCGGCTGGAACGCCAGCGAAATTCTTGGCCGCACTACCCATGAGCTGAATCTCTGGGTACACGCCAGCCAGCGCGATCAGTTGCGCCAACAAGCGCCGCTGAGCCGGGAGCCGGTGATTCAGGAAGTCCAACTGCGCACCCGTGGCGGCGCTGTTCTCGATGGCGTGCTGTCGAGCCAGTACATCGAGCTGCAGGGCGAGCGCCTGATGCTCTGCACCTTTCTCGACACCAGTGAGCGCAAGCGTGCAGAAGACGCCCTGCGCGCCAGTGAGGAAAAGTTCGCCAAGGCCTTCATGCACACGCCCGACGCGGTGGCCATCACTGACCGGGCGAGCGGCCGCTTCATCGAGGTCAATCCGAGTTTCGAGCAGCAATTTGGCTGGAGCAGCGCCGAAGCCGTGGGCCGCACCTCATTGGAGCTGGGTATCTGGGCTGACCCCGGCGACCGTCAACGCATGATCGACGCCGTGCAAAGCGGGCGCCTGAACAACCTCGAAGTGCGGCTGTTCAGCCGCGACGGCAGCGTCACCAGCAACTTGCTGTTCGGCGGCGAAATCGAGCTCAACGGCACCACCTGCCTGGTACTCACCGTGCGCAACATCACCGAGCAGCGCATGCAGGAGCTGGCATTGAACGAGAGCAGGCAACGCCTGCGCCTTGCCCTGGAGTCCGCCGACCTCGGCACCTGGGACTGGCACATTCCCAGTAGCCGGCTGTTTGCCAGCGCCCGGGCCTCCCAACTACAGGGCCTGGAGTCGCAACCCTTCGAAGGTGCCTTCCTCGACTTCTTCCGCCGGGTACCGATGGACGATCGACACAGCCTGCGCCAGAGCTACCAAAGCCTGGTCGAAGAGCGCCGCAGCCACTACCAGGTCACCTATCGTGTGCAGCTGGATAATGGCGGCCTGCGCTTTCTCGAAAGCACCGCCAAGCTGCAACTCGACGAGGCCGGGCAACCGCAGCGCATGGTCGGCACGCTGGTCGATATCAGCGAGCGGCTGCTGCGCGAGCAGCGCCTGCAAGCCTCGGAAGAGAAGTTCGCCAAGGCCTTCCACTCCAGCCCGGACGCCATCACCATTACCGAACGCGACAGCGGGCGCTACATCGAGATCAACGAAGGCTTCACCCGCATCACCGGTTACCAGGGCTGGGAGGTGATCGGCCGCACGGTGCATGAGCTGAGTATCTGGGCCTACCCCGAAGAGCGCGTGCGGATGATCGAGCACCTGGCCCAGCAGGGCCAGGTGCTGCATATGGAAATGCACGGCCGGCATCGCGACGGTGAGGTGCGCCTGGTCGACGTTTCCGTGCAGCCCATCGAGCTCAATGGCGTGCCCTGCCTGCTGCTCACTGCACGCGACATCAGCGAACTGAAGCAGGCGCAGGCACAGGTACAGCACCTGGCTTACCACGATGCATTGACCAACCTGCCCAACCGGGCCCTACTGATGGACCGCCTGACCCAGCAGATCGCACTGCTCAAGCGCCATGATCTGCGCGGCGCCCTGCTGTTTCTCGACCTCGACCACTTCAAGCACATCAACGATTCACTCGGCCATCCCGTCGGCGACTCCGTGCTGCGTCTGGTCACCGCGCGCCTGGAAGCCAGCGTGCGCCTCGAAGACACCGTGGCTCGCCTGGGCGGCGACGAATTCGTGGTGCTGCTCTCCGGCCTGGAGGGCAAGCGCTCGGAGGTCACCCGCCACGTCCGCCAGGTCGCCGACAAGCTGCGCCAACTGCTCGCCGAACCGATGCTGCTGGACGGCCATCGCCTGCAGGTGACCCCGAGCATCGGCGTCGCCCTGATTCCCGATCACGGCAATACCCCGGCGGATCTGCTCAAGCGCGCCGATATCGCCCTCTACCGCGCCAAGGACTCCGGGCGTAACGCCATCCAGCTGTTCCGCAGCACCATGCAGGAAGCGGCCAGCGCACGCCTGCGTCTGGAGAACGATCTGCGCCTGGCCCTGGCCCGTGGCGAGTTCGAACTGCACTTCCAGCCACAGGTGGACGCTCGTGATGGCCAGGTGGTCGGCGCCGAAGCACTGCTGCGCTGGCAGCATCCGCAGCTGGGGCCCCAGTCGCCCGCGCAGTTCATCCAGGTGCTGGAGGAAAGCGGGCTGATCGTCGAAGTCGGTGGCTGGGTGCTGGCCGAAGCCTGCCATTTCTGCTCCCAGCTACTCGCGGGCGGCCTGATCGACAGCGAACGCTTCAGCCTGTGCGTCAACATCAGCCCTCGCCAGTTCCGCCAGCACGATTTCGTCGAGCGGGTCGCGACCAGCCTGCGCGACAGCCAGTTGCCCAACGCCATGCTCAAGCTGGAAATCACCGAAGGCATCGTCATTCAGAACATCGATGACACCGTCGGCAAGATGCTGCGCCTGAAAAAGCACGGCGTCAGCTTCGCCATGGACGACTTCGGCACGGGTTACAGTTCGCTGACCTACCTCAAGCGCCTGCCGGTGGACATGCTGAAGATCGACCAGTCCTTCGTGCGTGACGCCACCAACGACCCCAACGATGCCGAGATCATCCGGGCCATCGTCGCCATGGCGCGCAGCCTGGGCCTGGCGCTGATCGCCGAGGGCGTCGAGCAGCAGGATCAGCTGGACTTCCTGCAGGCGCAGGGCTGCCATCTCTATCAGGGCTATCTGTTCAGCAAACCCCTGCCGCAGGAGGCCTTTCGTGAACTGCTGGAAAGGCAGCGACCGTAACCGGACAGCACTCTCGGTGCGCATCGACGAAGCAGCCTTAGCCAGCCTGTCGCTTGAAACGAAGAAGGCGCCCCGTGGGGCGCCTTCTTCATTCCCGCCTCACCGGCTCAGCTTTCCAGTGCAGGACGCTGACTGCCGATGGGAATGCGCTTGGCCTTGGCCTCTTCCGGCACGATGCGCTCCAGCTCGACATGGAGCAGGCCATTGACCAGATTGGCGCCCTTGACCTCGATATGGTCGGCCAGGCGGAACGACAGCTTGAACGCTCGCTGGGCGATGCCCTGATGCAGGTAGCTGATGCTCTCGGCGCTGCGGTCCCGCTTGTTGCCGACCACGGTCAGCACGCCACGCTCGACCTGCAGCTCCAGGTCGTCTTCCTCGAAGCCGGCAGCCGCGACCACGATGCGGTAGTGGTCCTCGCCATGCTTCTCGACGTTGTAGGGCGGGTAGGAACTGCCGGCGTCATTGCTGCGCAGGGCAGATTCGAAAAGATCGTTGAAACGGTCGAAACCGACGGACTGGCGAAACAGAGGGGCCAGGGACAGAACGTTGCTCATGAGTAATCTCCTGAAATGTCAGCAAGTGTCATATCGCGGAACCCGACTTCGGCATCCCGCCGTCACTTATCTGAGGTCACTCGGACATTTTTCAAGAGCCGGAAAATGGCTCACGACCAACAGGGCAAGAGGCACACATTCATGCCTGACAGGCGGTGCGCACAGCGCACCCTACGGAGATGGCGCAAGCAGCTGATCGATGCGCTCGCAATCCTGCTCGCGGCGCACCTCGGCGAACAGCGCGACAGCTTCCGGGTAGGTACGGGTGAGCATCGCCAGCCACTGCTTCAGCCGCCCCGGCGCATAGCGTGGCGCCAGCTTGCGCCGTGCCTGCTGCCAGAAGTCGAGCAACAGCGGCTGCAGTTCGGCCCAGCTCATTTCCTCCGGCTCTTCACCTGCCCTGACTGCCGCGATCTGCCGCGCCAGCCCCGGCCGAGAAACCAGGCCGCGCCCCAGCATGATGTCATCCACGCCACTGATTTCGCGGCAGCGGCGCCAGTCGTCCAGCGTCCACACCTCACCGTTGGCGAATACCGGCACGGCGACCACCTCCTGCACCCGCGCCACCCACTCCCAGTGCGCCGGCGGCTTGTAACCCTCGACCTTGGTCCGCGCATGCACGACGATCTGGCTCGCCCCGCCCTCGGCCAGTGCGCGCGCGCAGTCCAGCGCACCCTCCTTGCCCTCGAAGCCCAGGCGCATCTTCGCCGTCACCGGAATCTCGGCCGGCACCGTGCGCCGTACCTCACGGACGATGGCGTGCAGCAGTTCCGGCTCCTTGAGCAGCACCGCGCCGCCCCGTGACTTGTTCACCGTCTTGGCCGGGCAGCCGAAGTTGAGATCGATCACCGGCGCACCAAGGGTGCAGGCGAAAGCGGCGTTGTCCGCCAGGCACTGCGGATCGGAGCCGAGAAACTGCACACGCATCGGCGTACCAGCCAGGGTGCGCGAGCCGTTGAACAGCTCAGGCGCCAGCTTGTGATAAGTCGCAGCGGGCAACAGCCGTTCGCTGACGCGAATGAACTCGGTGACGCACCAGTCGATACCGCCGATGCGAGTCAGTACGTCGCGCAGAATCTCGTCGACCAGCCCCTCCATGGGCGCCAGGGCGATTTGCATGAGGTTGTCCGGGAAAAAGGGGCGCACAGTTTAAGGGGTCGCACGCGGCGCGCAAGATGGGCGACACTGCCGCTGACGCCAAACGGAGGCATTACCATGCGCCTGATCGCACCCGCCTTGCTCGGCCTGTTGTGCATGGCCGCTCTGGCCAACGATGGATTGCCCAAGGGTATCGAACAGATGCCTGCAGACCCGGTTGCCGACGCGCCGGCCCGCCTGATATTCAGCCGCGACAACAACGCGCCGAATGCCTGTGACGTGGAGCTCTACGTCAACCAGCAGGTCGTGGCGAAACTCGGCCCCGGCGAGCACAGCAGCCT
>CAMPIF010000233.1 GCA_946886245.1 Ectopseudomonas composti
GTTCTGGGTGGCTGGGGTGCAGGGGGAATTTTTTGGCCATGTCTGCGCTTCCCGTCTCGCTATCAGTTTGTATCAGGCTAGCGCTGTAATACGTATCAGCCTTGACCGGGGTCAAGATCAGTTGCATTGACGCCTGGTGGTACCTCCATTGGGGAATGGGCTTAGCTGGCCGTCAGGCTCAGGCTGCATCCATTCACACCATGGAGGCGCCAGCATGGCTCACCTGTCCAATCCAGAGTTTCAGTCATTGCGTATCGCGGTAATGACCGTCAGCGATACCCGAAACCTAACTACTGATGGCTCCGGTCAAGCGCTGATAGGCGCACTGGAGGAGGCCGGGCATGCCCTGTACGAGCGGGCCCTAGTGCCCGACGATATTTGGCAGATCCGTGCTTGCCTAAGCATCTGGATCGCTGATCCGCTGGTGCAAGTAGTGCTGATCACCGGTGGTACCGGATTTACTGCGCGCGACAACACACCACAGGCAGTGACTCCGTTGCTAGATAAAACCGTGGATGGATTTGGCGAGCTGTTCCGGCAAATTTCCCTGAGTGAAATCGGCACCTCCACCGTGCAATCGCGCGCATTGGCCGGTTTTAGTAACAGCACTTTGGTGTGCTGCTTACCCGGCTCCCCAAGTGCCTGTCGCACAGCCTGGAATGGCATCCTCCTTGAGCAGTTGGACAGCCGTACCAAACCCTGCAATTTCGTACCTCATCTCAAGCGTTTGCCCGAGCAGGCGCCGGCATTGTGCGGAGCACGTTCATGAACGCCTGCGGCTGCGACCAAGCCGGACTGCGCCCGGCCGACGAAGCCATTGCCGACCTTTTAGCACAAGTACCAAGTCCGCCCCTGGCTGAGTGGGTGCCTCTGGGCATGGCGTTGGGTAAGACCCTGGCCGAGCCCGTGCATGCCCTGCGGCCGATGCCGGCCTGGGACAATAGTGCGATGGATGGCTACGCCTTGCGTGCGAGTGATCTGCCGGCGGAGGGTGGGTGTTTGCCGCTGGCTGGGCGGATTGCCGCTGGCGATGTGGCCCCTGAGGTCTTGCCGCACGGGCATGCAGTCCGCATTTTTACTGGCGCACCATTGCCGGATGGTGCCGACAGCGTTGTTCCTCAAGAGCTGGCTCGGCTGGAGGGGGAGGGAGTCTGGCTGGCTCCATGCCACCTCGGCGATCACGTCCGTCGGCGGGGTGAGGAGTACGAGCGAGGGGCCCGTGTGCTGGAAGCCGGGCAACATTTACGTGCACCGGAACTGGGCTTGCTGGCCAGTCTTGGGATTCCCGAGGTCGCGGTGCGCCGGCGTCTGCGAGTTGGCCTGCTGAGCAGCGGTAACGAGCTGCGCGAACCTGGTGAATCGTTACGCCCGGGACAGATCTATAACGCCAACTGCTACAGCCTGTTCGGTGCCCTGCGCGCTTGGGGGGTCGAGGTGGGTGATTGCGGCGTATTGGTCGACGAGTTGAGCGCAAGTCGTGACGCGTTAAGCCTGGCGGCATCTGAGTGGGATGTTTTGATTACCTCTGGGGGCGTCTCGGTTGGTGAGGAAGATCACCTTAAACAAGCTGTGCGCGATCTCGGCGAACTGCACCTCTGGCGCCTAGCCATCCAGCCAGGCAAACCGTTCGCTTTTGGACATGTCTGCGGCACTCCGTGGATTGGGCTGCCAGGAAACCCGGTGGCGGCATTACTCACTCTTTTGGTTATAGCCCGTCCATTCCTCCTAGCGGCGCAGGGGCGACGTGAGGTATTACCACGCGCACTGCCTGTAGCGGCCGGGTTCGATTGGCCCAAGGCTAACACTCGGCGCCAGTACCTGCGTGCACGTTTAGAAGGTTCAGATGATGGGCTGCTTGTGGTTCCGCACGCTCACCAAGGCTCGGCCATGCTGACAGGGATGTGCTGGGCGGAAGGCCTTGCGGTGGTTGAAGCGGGGAGAACTCTGGTTGCCGGTGAAACGGTGGGTTTTCTATTGTTGGATAGTTTGTTGGCATGAGTGGCTTGACCACAATCAAGGCGTTTAGTTTCACGATGCCTAGAGTGGCGCATCGTCGTTGAAGTAGGAGTCGACTCATGCATCTTGTCTGTCCGGCAGGCAGTCTACCCGCCCTCAAGGCTGCCCTGCAGCAAGGCGCGGATGCCATCTACGTGGGCTTTCGCGATGACACCAATGCCCGTCATTTCGCCGGGCTCAACTTGGACGAACGTCAGTTGGAGACGGGACTACACCTGATCCGCCAGCGTGGCCGACAGCTCTATGTCGCCGTCAATACCTATGCCCAGCCTCAGGGCTGGGCGCGCTGGCAGCGCGCAGTGGATCAAGCCGCCGCCCTTGGGGTGGATGCTCTGATCGCTGCCGATCCTGGCGTACTGGCCTACGCCAGTCGGCGGTATCCCGATCTCAACCTGCACCTCTCGGTGCAGGGCTCGGCCACCAACATCTCCGCCCTGGCGTTCTACCAGCAGCGTTACAACATCCGTCGCGCCGTGTTGCCAAGGGTGCTGTCGCTGGCTCAGGTGCGCCAGGTGGCTGAGAAAAGCACTGTGCCGCTGGAGGTATTCGCTTTTGGCAGTCTGTGCATCATGGCCGAGGGCCGTTGTCATCTGTCGTCCTATGTTACCGGCGAGTCGCCCAACCTCTGCGGCGTGTGCTCGCCGGCCAAGGCTGTGCGCTGGCAGGAGGATGCCCAAGGGCTTAGTTCGCGCCTGGGCGGCGTACTGATCGACCGCTACGCGCGCGAGGAGCCGGCCGGCTATCCGACCCTGTGCAAGGGCCGCTTCCTGGTCGACGGCCAGCGCTTCCACGCGCTGGAGGAGCCGACAAGCCTCAACACCATCGACCTGGTTCCGCAGCTGGCCGAGATGGGCATCGCTGCGGTGAAGATTGAGGGGCGCCAGCGCAGCCCAGCCTATGTCGAGCAGGTCACGCGGGTCTGGCGCGAAGCGCTGGATGCCCATGCTAGCGGTCGCTTCGTCGTGCAAGAGCGCTGGCGCAAGGACCTGGCGGGACTGTCTGAAGGCAGCCAGACGACCCTCGGTGCATATCACCGATCCTGGCAGTGAGGAACCTATGAAACTGAGCCTGGGACCCGTGTTGTTCTACTGGAGCCGCAGCAAACTGCTGGATTTCTACGCCGAGATGGCCGCCCAACCGCTTGACATCATCTACCTGGGCGAAACCGTTTGTTCCAAGCGGCGTGCCCTGTCGCTGGACGACTGGCTCGGTCTGGCCCGAGAGCTGCGAGAGTGCACTCGCGCCGAGCTGGTGCTGTCCGGGTTGGCGCTGGTCGAGGCGGCTTCCGAGCTGTCCAGCCTACGCCGCCTGTGTGACAACGGCGATTTGCTGGTGGAAGCTAACGACATGGGCGCGGTGCAACTGCTCGTCGAGCGCGGCCGGCCTTTTGTCGCCGGGCCGTCGCTTAACCTGTACAACGCCCATGCCCTGCGCGAGTTGCTGGAGTGCGGTCTGGAACGCTGGGTGCCGCCGGTGGAGTGTTCCGGTCGCCTGCTGCAGGACTGCCTGCAGCAACTCGATGCACTGCAGGTTGGTCGGCCTAAAGTGGAGCTGTTCGCCTACGGCCATCTCCCGCTGGCCTACTCGGCGCGCTGCTTCACCGCGCGGGCGGAGAACCGGCCAAAGGACGACTGCCAGTTCTGCTGCCAGAACTACCCCGAGGGCATTCCGCTTCTCAGCCAGGAGGGGCAGGCCCTGTTCACTCTCAACGGCATCCAGACTATGTCCGCCGAGGTCGGAAACCTGCTGGCCGACTATCAGGCCATTGCCGCGTGTGGCGTGGATGTGCTGCGCCTGAGCCCGCGCAGCGAGGGCATGGGGCAGGTGATCGACGACTTCGCCGCGGTGCGCGACGGGGCGCTGCCACCACTAGCGGTCAGTGGCTGCAACGGCTACTGGCATGACCGACCTGGCATGGTGACGATCGAGGCTGTGGGCCTATGAGCATGGCGCGGTGGCTGGTGAAATTCGGTGAGCCGTTGTTGCCGTATGGACGGCACGTTCCTTTCGTCGTGCAGCGCCTGGTCATCGAGCAGGCGGCTAGGCGGCTGTTCGCTGCGCCGCTGGCCGAGGGCGCCTTCGACCTTCTGCATAATCGTTGGTTGCGCCTGGAGATCATCGACCTGGGTCTGACTTGGTGCCTTAGTTACGAGGACACGCAGTTGCGCGTGACCCGGCGCGATGCAGTGGACGTGTGCATCCGAGGGCAGTGGCGCGACTTCTTGCTGCTGGCCAGCCGTCAGGAAGATCCTGACACTCTGTTCTTCCGCCGGCGTCTGGTGATTGAGGGCGACACTGACTTGGGCCTGGGTGTAAAAAACCTGCTTGACGGTCTTGACCCCGATCAGTTGCCACCTCGGTTCTGGCAACTGGTACGAGAGATGGGGGCGGCGGTGCGCTAAGACGGATTTCAGGGGGAGTAGGTCGTAGTCTTTCTCATGGCCTCATCTTCTCAAGGGTTGAGGCCTCCACGAAATCCGTGGCGATTAAGCTTGCTCACCGCCAAGAATGACATCGGTCGGCGTTTCAGCGTCGGTTCATAGGCTCCTGCGTTATGCCGGAATCTACCGGCTTAGCGGCTATTGAAAATGACGCGTCGAAATTCGTATGCGTCAAGGCGTACTGCGCGATCGCGCTAGATGGCGAGAGACTGGTGGCATCTGGTTGGGACCGATTATTTGTCCGCTTCACGCCAATTTATGCCGCTGCATCTCGTCCGATGAGCGGCGTTGAGTCGGCGGTATTTTGTTGACTTAGGTCAGGTGAGCGGCACCAGAAAGCACCAAGAATCCCCACCTGCCAAGACTGTGGCCGAAACTCTACGGAGCGGGTGTTTGCCGGCAATGCCCCAGCCCACATACCAGAAGTCTAGCGGCTCGAAACAAACATATTAAACGCCCCGGCGCGCTTTCCTATCGGCGACGCCGAACGTGAGATGTACTTGCCTTCTGCAACTTCCAGCTCCGCAGAGCGGAGCATTGAGGTCCACATGCTTAGAAATATTCGCTTGAGCCTGAAGCTCATCTTGATACTCGCCTGTCCCATGATTGGTTTTCTCTGGCTGGCGGGCTCATACACAAGTGATAGCTATAACACCGTAAGGCAGATGGAAAAGACAGTGGAGGCAAGTGAGGCGGCGCAGACCGTCAGCCATCTGATCACCGCTCTGCAGCGCGAGCGAGGTGCGAGCGGCGTCTATCTGGGGAGCCAAGGGCGGATCATGGGTCGTCGGTTGCCGGAGATGCGGCAAGCTACTAACAAGGCGTTAGATGACGCACGAGCATTATCCGTACGCAACGGCGCTCTGATCGGTGCCGCTTTGACAGCACTCGATGAGCTTCAGCCCCTGCGTGCGCAGGTAGATAAATTAGCAATCAGCAATGTTGAGTCCGGAGCTCGCTTTACCGGATATATCAAGGCGTTGATCGGTTTTACCCATGCGGTGGAGCGTAGCGTTGAAGACGTGGGGCTTGCGCGAGCTCTAGGTGGATTGAACCAGTTCATCGAAATGAAGGAACGGGCCGGTCGTGAGCGCGCAATGCTTGGGGTCGTCTTTAATCAGGGGCACTTCGATGCTCCGATGCTTGCATCCTTCAGCCGGAACCTGGGTGAGTTTTCGGCATATATGGACGGCTTCCGTCGCACTGCTGACGCGCAATTCGTCCGCGCGCTAGACAAGAAGTTACAAGATCCGAGCGCGCTAGAGGTAGAAAGACTCCAGCGCCTTGCCTTTGACGTACCGATTGGGCAACGCCTGGATGTCAACAGCGAGAGTTGGTTCGAGACGGCGACCAAGCGGATCGACTTGATGGGGGAGTTGGAGCAGGAGCTGGCGCAGGATGTGGGGCGGTTGGCCGGGCGTGCTCGCGATGGGGCTTACGAGGCGTTGTGGCTCACACTGGCGGCGGTGGTCATTGCGCTCTCGGTAGTAGCGGGCCTTTCCTACCTCATCATTCGGAACATCAAGCTGGCCGTGCGGGACGTCAATCATGCGCTGGTAGCACTTTCAACACGAGATCTGACCTCTAAAGCGCTGTACGAAGGCAGCGACGAATTTGGAGAGATATCGCGCAACTTGAATGCGATGGCAGTTGAACTGCGACATGTCATAGGAGAGATCAGCAATGCCACCGCGCAAGTAGCCACAGCTGCCGAGGAGTCGTCAGCCGTGACGGTGCAGACGAGTCAGAGCATCGACAAACAGCGCCAGGGAACAGAATTGGTCGTGACGGCCATCAACGAGATGAGCGCGACCGTAAGGGATGTCGCGAGAAGCACCAACGATGCCGCCGAGCTGTCGCAGCAACTCAATGCTAACACCGTGCAAGGACGTGCCGAGATAGAAAGTACCATCGGCCTCATTCGTCAGTTGTCCACCCAGGCGGATGAAACCGCCGACATTATCGCCGACCTCAAGAGAGAGAGTGATTCGATCTCCTCCGTACTGGATGTGATTCGGGGCATCGCCGATCAGACGAACCTGCTCGCCCTCAATGCTGCGATTGAGGCAGCACGTGCCGGTGAGCATGGACGAGGCTTTGCCGTGGTTGCGTCCGAGGTGCGAGTGCTTGCCCAGAAAACCCAGGAATCGACGGGCAGCATTCAGGAAATGATCGCTACTTTACAAGGAGGTGCCGACAGAGCTGCGCGATCAATGCAGGAGACGTTGTCGAAGGCGCAGGCCGGGGCCAGCAATATCGGGCGAGCGGGTGAGTTGTTGATCGAAATTGCTGAAGGAGTCTCGGCGATCAGTGATCGCAACCTTCAGATTGCGACGGCAGCTGAGGAGCAGAGTGCAGTGGCCGAGGATATCAACCGCAACATCGTCGAAATC
>CAMPIF010000234.1 GCA_946886245.1 Ectopseudomonas composti
GACGGGCTTTTCTTCGCCAGCAGCCTTATTCGACCGTGACGCTTTTGGCCAGATTACGCGGCTGGTCGACGTCGGTACCCTTGAGCACGGCGACGTAGTACGACAGCAGTTGCAGCGGCACGGTGTAGAGGATCGGTGCGAGCAGGTCGTGGATGTGCGGCATGGCCACCACATGAGTGCCCTCGCCATTGCTCATGCCAGCCTGCTGGTCGGCGAAGACGATCAGCTCGCCGCCACGGGCACGCACTTCCTGCAGGTTGGACTTGAGCTTTTCCAGCAGCTCGTTGTTCGGCGCCACGGTGACCACCGGCATGTCGGCGTCCACCAGGGCCAGCGGGCCGTGCTTGAGCTCACCGGCCGGATAGGCCTCTGCGTGGATGTAGGAAATTTCCTTGAGTTTGAGCGCGCCTTCCATGGCCACTGGATACTGCGCGCCACGGCCGAGGAACAGGCTGTGGTGCTTCTCGGCGAACAGTTCGGCGATCTTCTCCACGGTCTTGTCCATGGCCAGCGCTTCGCCCAGACGGGTCGGCAGGCGACGCAATTCTTCCACCAGTTCGGCGGCCAGCGCCTTGTCGAGGCTGCCGTGCACCTGGCCGAGGGCCAGGGTCAGCAGCATCAGGCCGACCAGCTGGGTGGTGAAGGCCTTGGTCGAGGCCACACCGATTTCCGGGCCGGCCTGAGTCAGCAGGCACAGGTCGGATTCGCGCACCAGCGAGCTGGTGCCGACGTTGCAGATCACCAGGCTGGCCAGGTAGCCGCCCTGCCCCGGTGCCTTCTCCTTGGCGTTGCGCAGCGCGGCCAGGGTGTCAGCGGTTTCACCGGACTGCGAGACGCTGACGAACAGGGTATCAGGCTGCACCACCACCTTGCGGTAGCGGAACTCGCTGGCCACCTCGACCTGACAGGGAATGCCGGCCAGCTCTTCCAGCCAGTAACGGGCAACCATGCCGGCGTGGTAGCTGGTGCCGCAGGCGACGATCTGTACGTTCTTCACCTTGGCGAACAGCTCGGCAGCCTGTGGGCCAAAGGCCTGCACCAGTACGTGATCGCTGCCCAGACGGCCTTCCAGGGTGCGTTGCACCACCTTGGGCTGCTCGTGGATTTCCTTGAGCATGAAGTGGCGGTACTCGCCCTTGTCGGCGGCCTCGGCACCTTCGTGGTACTGCACGGCTTCGCGCTGTACCGGGTTGCCGGCGGCGTCCCAGATCTGCACGCCGTCGCGGCGAATCTCGGCGATATCGCCTTCTTCCAGGTACATGAAGCGGTCGGTGACCTGGCGCAGGGCCAACTGGTCGGAGGCGAGGAAGTTCTCACCCAGGCCGAGGCCGATCACCAGCGGGCTACCACTGCGGGCGGCGAGCAGGCGATCCGGCTGCTTGGCGCTGATCACCGCCAGGCCATAGGCGCCATGCAACTCGGGAATCGCGGCCTTGAGCGCGGCAGCGAGATCGCCGAGCGCTCGCAGCTTGTGCTCGAGCAGGTGGACGATGGTTTCGGTGTCGGTATCGGAGGTGAAGACGTAGCCCAGGCCCTTGAGGCGCTCGCGCAGCTCTTCGTGGTTCTCGATGATGCCGTTGTGCACCACGGCCAACTCATGACCGGAGAAGTGTGGGTGAGCGTTGCGCTCGCTCGGCGCACCGTGGGTGGCCCAACGGGTGTGGGCAATGCCTAGGCGCCCCGCCAGCGGCTCGGCCTGCAGCGCGGCCTGCAGTTCGCTGACCTTGCCCACGCGGCGGCGGCGATCAAGCGTGCCCTGCTCGGTCAGCAGTGCGACACCGGCGCTGTCGTAGCCACGGTATTCCAGGCGCTTGAGGCCTTCTACCAGGACAGCGGTGATATTGCGCTCAGCGATGGCGCCTACGATTCCACACATGGGTGCTCTCCTTTAGTTTTCCAGCGGCGCGAGGATCAATTGGATGCCGCGCGCGCGTATCTGTTCGGCAGCCTGGGCATCCAGGCGCTCGTCGGTGATCAGGGTATGGAGGCTGCCCCAGGGCAGTTCCAGATTGGGGATACGCCGGCCGATCTTGTCGCTCTCGACCATGACGATGACTTCGCGGGCCACCTCGGCCATCACTCGCGACAGACCGAGCAGTTCGTTGAAGGTGGTGGTGCCACGCTCCAGGTCGATGCCGTCGGCGCCGATGAACAGTTGATCGAAGTCGTAGGAACGCAGCACCTGCTCGGCCACCTGGCCCTGGAAGGATTCCGAGTGCGGGTCCCAGGTACCGCCCGTCATCAGCAGCACCGGCTCGTGCTCGATGTCGCGCAGGGCATTGGCCACGCCCAGCGAATTGGTCATCACCACCAGGCCAGGCTTGTGGCCAAGCAGCGGGATCATCGCCGCCGTGGTGGTGCCGCTGTCGATGATGATGCGCGCGTGCTCGCGGATGCGCGCCACGCCAGCACGGGCAATCGCCTGCTTGTGCGGGGAAATGGGCTGCGTCGGCTCACCGATCAGTTCCTGCGGCACTGGTACCGCGCCGCCATAGCGACGCAGCAGCAGACCGTTCTTTTCCAGGGCAGCGAGGTCCTTGCGAATCGTCACTTCGCTGGTGGCGAAGTGCTGCGCCAAGGCATCCACCGACACCTCGCCCTGCTCGGCGAGCAAGGCAAGAATGGTGTGGCGACGTTGCGGCGTGTTGCGCTTCGACATGCTTAAGTTTCGATTCGAAAGATAATGGCGCGAATCAAAACATATGATCGAAATGCCCGCAAGCGTCCGCCGGTCAGTTCAGCGTCAGTTTGACGCCGAAACCGATCAGGCAAAGCCCTGCAAGTTTCTCCAGACCACGCGCGATACGGGGGTTTGCGCGCATGCGCTCGGCGAGAAAGTGCGTCAGCAGAACGACCAACAAGCCGTAGAGAAAGGTCAGTGCCATGATGGTCACGGCCATGAAACCGAAAGTAATCAACCCCTGATGGCGCTGCGGATCGATGAACAGAGGGAAGAAGGCCATGTAGAAGATGATGGCCTTGGGGTTGAAGACGGTGATCACCAGGGTTTGCCACAGGTATCGCCGCGGCTTGATGTCCAGCGTCGGCGCCGCACCAGGCTTGGCCAGGATCATGCGCAGGCCGAGGTAGACCAGATAGCCGGCGCCAAGCCACTGCACCACATGGAAGGCTGCCGGATAGGCCTTGAGCAACGCGGCGACCCCCGCCACCGCCAACCACAGCAGCACCTGGTCGCCGAGCATGATCCCGAAGGTCGAGGCCAGCCCGCCGCGAATCCCGCCCTTGCCCGTGGACAGGATCAACGCCAGGTTACCCGGCCCGGGAATGGCTAGCAGGATGATGAAGGCCACCACGAAGGCGGGGTAATCCGTCACACCGAACATACAGGACTGCCTCCGGCAGGTTATCCACAGGCCTGGTCACCCAGGCCAGAGCGGGTTCACTTCTTGGTGGGGCGCTTCCAGCCTTCGATATTGCGCTGCTTGCCACGGCCTACTGCCAGCGTATCGGCCGGCACATCGCTGGTCACCACAGAACCGGCGCCAGTCGTCGCGCGGTCGCCCAGCGTTACCGGTGCGACCAGCGCACTGTTGGAACCGATGAACACGTCCTCGCCCATCACCGTGCGGAATTTGTTGGCACCGTCGTAGTTGCAGGTGATGGTGCCGGCACCGATATTCGTCCGCGCACCGATCTCGGCATCGCCCAGGTAGCTCAGATGGCCAGCCTTGGCACCTTCGCCCAGCACGGCGTTCTTCAGTTCGACGAAGTTACCCACATGGGCCTTGGCGCCCAGTCTGGTGCCCGGCCGCAGGCGAGCGAACGGGCCGCAATCGGCGCCCTCGCCCATCTCGGCTCCGTCCAGGTGGCTGTTGGCCTTGACGATGGCGCCCCTGCGCAGCACCGAGTCCTTGATCACGCAGTTCGGGCCGATCTGCACATCATCCTCGATGATCACGCGGCCTTCGAGGATGACGTTGATGTCGATGGTCACGTCGCGGCCGACGCTGACGTCGCCACGCACATCGAAACGATGCGGATCACGCAGGGTGACGCCCTGGGCCATGAGGCGACGGGCCATGCGCTGCTGGTAGTGGCATTCGAGCTGCGACAACTGGATGCGGTCGTTGGCGCCCAGCACTTCCATCTCGTCGGCGGCGCGCTCGGTGGCCACGGTCAGGCCGTCGGCCACCGCCATGGCGATCACGTCGGTCAGGTAGTACTCGCCCTGGGCATTGCTGTTGGACAGACGCCCCAGCCAGTCGGCGAGCCGCTTGCCCGGTACGGCGAGGATGCCGGTGTTGCCCTCGCGGATCTGTCGCTGCACTTCGCTGGCATCCTTGTGCTCGACGATGGCCTGCACCACGCCATCGGCGTCACGCACGATGCGGCCGTAGCCCGTCGGGTCGGCCAGCTCGACGGTTAGCAAGCCCAGCTGATCATCGCTGACCAGGGCCATCAGCCGCTGCAGGGTGGCCGTTTCGATCAGCGGTACGTCGCCGTAGAGAATCAGTACGGTATCGGCGTTGAGCTGCGGCAGAGCCTGAGCCACGGCGTGGCCGGTGCCGAGCTGCTCGGCCTGGATGACGAAATTCAGGTCGGCGGCGGCCAGGCGCTCGCGCACGGTGTCGGCGCCATGCCCGATCACCACCTGGATGCTCTGCGGCTGCAGGCTGCGTGCAGTGTCGATGACATGACCCAGCATGGGTTTGTCGGCGACCGGGTGCAGCACCTTGGGCAAAGCGGAACGCATTCGCGTGCCCTGGCCAGCGGCAAGAATGACGATATCCAGACTCATAGAAAGCTCCTTGCTGGGCAAGAGTTGGCCGCGGCCAGAGAGCCGCGCGAAGAAAACGCTATTTTGCCAGAAACGCAAAGGGGCGACCTAAGTCGCCCCTTTGCGTGATACCGCGATACGCGATCAGCGGCTGCGGCCGCCGAACTTCTTGCGCATCTCGTCGATGGTGCGCAGCTGGGCAGCTGCCTCGGCCAGGCGTGCCGAAGCACTGCCGTAGTCGAACTCGGTGCCCTTCTCGCTCAGCGCCTTCTCGGCAGCCTTGCGCGCCTCGATGGCAGCGGCTTCATCCAGGTCGCCGGCACGAACGGCGGTGTCGGCAAGAACCTTCACCATGCTCGGCTGAACTTCCAGGAAGCCACCGGAGATGTAGAACACCTCCTCGGTGCCACCCTGCTTGATCACTCGCACCGGACCCGGCTTGAGATCGGTCAGCAGCGGGGTGTGGCCCGGCAGGATACCCAGGTCACCAAGGTGACCGTGGGCGATGACCATTTCCACCAGCCCCGAGAACAGCTCTTCTTCCGCACTGACGATATCGCAGTGGACTGACATAGCCATAACAATGCCTCGGTTGAGAGGCCGGATCGGGCTGCTGCCCGTTCCGGCCCGGACGCCCCCTGGGGGGCGCACCCGTTACTTACAGTTTCTTGGCTTTCTCGATGGCTTCGTCGATGCCGCCTACCATGTAGAACGCTTGTTCCGGCAGATGGTCGTAGTCGCCTTTGAGAATGCCGCTGAAGCCGGCAATGGTGTCCTTCAGGGACACGTACTTGCCCGGGGCACCGGTGAAGACTTCAGCCACGAAGAACGGCTGGGACAGGAAGCGCTGGATCTTACGAGCGCGCGATACCAGCTGCTTGTCGTCTTCGGACAGTTCGTCCATACCCAGGATCGCGATGATGTCCTTCAGCTCCTTGTAGCGCTGCAGAACATACTGAACGCCACGAGCGGTCTCGTAGTGCTCCTGGCCGATCACGTTCGGGTCCAGCTGACGGCTGGTGGAGTCCAGCGGGTCAACGGCCGGGTAGATACCCAGGGAAGCGATGTCACGGGACAGAACGACGGTGGCGTCCAAGTGGGCGAAGGTGGTCGCCGGGCTCGGGTCGGTCAGGTCGTCCGCAGGTACGTATACGGCCTGGATCGAGGTGATCGAGCCTTTCTTGGTGGAGGTGATACGCTCCTGCAGAACGCCCATCTCCTCGGCCAGGGTCGGCTGGTAACCTACTGCCGACGGCATACGGCCGAGCAGTGCGGATACTTCGGTACCGGCGAGGGTGTAACGGTAGATGTTGTCGACGAACAGCAGAACGTCACGACCTTCGTCACGGAACTTCTCGGCCATGGTCAGGCCGGTCAGCGCTACGCGCAAACGGTTGCCTGGTGGCTCGTTCATCTGACCGTAGACCAGGGCTACCTTGTCGAGAACGTTGGAGTCCTTCATCTCGTGGTAGAAGTCGTTACCCTCACGAGTACGCTCACCCACACCGGCGAACACGGAATAACCGCTGTGCTCGATGGCGATGTTACGGATCAGTTCCATCATGTTCACGGTCTTGCCGACACCGGCACCACCGAACAGACCGACTTTACCGCCCTTGGCGAACGGGCAGACCAGGTCGATAACCTTGATGCCGGTTTCCAGCAGCTCGTTGGAGCCAGCCTGTTCGGCATAGCTCGGCGCAGGGCGGTGGATTTCCCACTGCTCTTCTTCACCGATGGGGCCGGCTTCGTCGATCGGGTTGCCCAGCACGTCCATGATCCGGCCCAGGGTCGCTTTACCGACCGGTACGGAGATGGCCTTGCCAGAGCTGTTGACGTCCAGGCCACGCTTGAGGCCTTCGGTCGAACCCATCGCAATGGTACGTACCACACCGTCGCCCAGCTGCTGCTGAACTTCCAGGGTGGTTTCGGCGCCAACTACTTTCAGCGCTTCATAAACACTCGGCACCTTGTCACGCGGAAATTCCACGTCGATGACGGCGCCGATGATTTGAACGATACGTCCGCTACTCATCTTTGGTTCCTCTGAATATTTGAACCGTTCTTAAACCGCGGCAGCGCCGCCGACGATTTCCGAAATTTCCTGGG
>CAMPIF010000235.1 GCA_946886245.1 Ectopseudomonas composti
CCTCGAAGTGATCTTCGAAGCCATGCCGGAAAGCCGCCAGAGCGTGCTGTTCTCCGCCACGCTGCCGCACTCGATTCGCGCCATTGCCGAGAAGCACCTGCGTGAGCCGCAACACATCAAGATCGCTGCCAAGACTCAGACCGTCTCGCGCATCGAGCAGGCGCATCTGATGATCCACGCCGACCAGAAGACCAACGCCGTGTTGCGTCTGCTGGAAGTCGAGGATTTCGACGCACTGATCGCCTTCGTGCGCACCAAACAAGCCACCCTGGATCTGGCCAGCGCCCTGGAAGCCAAAGGCTACAAGGCCGCTGCGCTGAACGGCGACATCGCCCAGAACCAGCGTGAGCGCGTGATCGAATCGCTCAAGGATGGCCGCCTGGACATCGTCGTGGCGACCGACGTGGCTGCTCGTGGTATTGACGTACCGCGCATCACCCACGTATTCAACGTCGACATGCCGTACGACCCGGAATCCTACGTACACCGTATCGGCCGTACCGGCCGTGCCGGTCGCGATGGCCGCGCGCTGCTGCTGGTGACGCCGCGTGAGCGGCGCATGCTGCAGGTGATCGAGCGCGTCACCGGGCAGAAGGTCGGTGAGGTCAAACTGCCGAACGCCCAGCAGGTTCTCGATGCCCGCATCAAGAAGCTGACCAACAGCCTGGCGCCGCTGGTGGCCGATGCCGAAGCCAGTCATGGCGATCTGCTCGACCGCCTGACCGCCGATATCGGCTGCAGTCCGCGTGCCCTGGCGGCTGCGCTGCTGAAAAAGGCCACCAATGGCCAGGCCCTGGATCTGGCCACTGTCGAGCGCGAGCAGCCGCTGGTGCCGGGCGCTGGCGGTGCTCCGCGTGAGCGTCGTGAGCGTGACGGCGAGCGTGCCGAGCGTGGCGGTGAGCGCGGCGAATACCGCGAGCGCCGTGCGCCGGTACCGCTGACCGAAGGTCGCGTGCGCTGCCGCACTGCGCTGGGGACTCGCGATGGTGTGGCCGCGAAGAACCTGCTCGGCGCCATCCTCAACGAGGGCGGCCTGGCTCGCGAAGCCATCGGTCGTATCCAGATCCGCGAAACCTTCAGCCTGGTCGAACTGCCGGAAGACGGCCTGGACCGTCTGCTGGGCAAGCTGAAAGACACCCGCGTGGCCGGCAAGGCACTGAAGCTGCGTCGCTACCGCGAGGATTGATCCGCCGGGCTGATGGCTAATGGCAGGATCAACGAAACGCCGCGCCCCTTGTAAGGGCGCGGCGTTTTTGTTTATGCGCTACCTACTCAGCGGGTTTCGCTGAGATTGGCCTTGGGCGCCAGGCGGTCGAACACTTCGGGGGTCAACGCTGCTTCACCCGCTTCGTCGAGCACATCGCGTGGACGCTCACTGCCGGGGATGCTGCTGTCGAGCATGCTCAGCAGCTGCGCGCCGCGTGCGGTGAGCACGAAATTTTCGCCGTTGCCGCCTTCGTCTTCCGGGCGTGGTTCGATAAAGCCGTTTTGCAGCAGGCGCGCTTCGTAGCGAGTGGCCTCGGCGCGTAGATGATCGAGATCGTCCACGGGGGCTCCGGCGTTTTCCTGTTCCGCTGCTAGGTCTTCGGCATAGCGACGTGGGGCGAACGGCTTGCCGGCGGAGTTCTGCGCCTCGTGCAACAGGCGCTCGATCAGGTCCCAGTCATGCTTCATGGCTGTCTCTCCCTATGCAATGGGCTTATGAAGTCCGACTTCAGCAACGCACTACGGTTCGACCTGAATTCCGCGAGCGGGGCACACAAAGCAAAACGCCCCGAACCAGTCGGGGCGTTTTGGGGGGTTCAGCTGCCGTGATCAGGCGCGACGACGGAACAGCGGTTGCGGCTGATCGGCCGAAGCCTGGTAAACCTCGCTGTAGTCCTCGAAGGCTTTCAGCGCATCGTACGGGTCCTTGTCCGCGCGCACGGCGAAGGCATCGAAACCGACACGCTTGAGGGCGAACAGCTGGTCGCGCAGCACGTCGCCGATGGCGCGAACTTCGCCCTTGTAGCCGTAGCGGGTGCGCAGCAGGTAGGCGGTGGAGGAGTGGCGGCCATCGGTGAAGGCCGGGAACTCCAGGGCGATGACCTGGAAATGCGCCAGGTCATCGGCGATCTCCTCGATCTCGTCACCGGCTTCCAGCCATACGCCGAGGCCACCGTCACGGGCCTTGAGGGCGTGCGCATGCTCGCGCCACAGGGCCAGCGGGACGATGATGTCGTCGCAGTTGGGGATGACGTCCAGGGTCACGTCCTTGGCCAGCAGGTGCCAGGTCTCGTCGACCACCTGACCGTTCTTAATGATTCGCTGCATAGACGCGCTCCTTGAACGGGTCGATACCGACGCGGCGGTAGGTATCGAGGAAGCTTTCTTCTTCGGTGCGTTGCTCGACGTAGACCTTGATGATCTTGTCGATCACATCGGCCATGTCCGCTTCGGCGAAGGATGGGCCGAGGATCTGCGCCAGGCTGGCGTCACGGCCGGCGCTGCCGCCGAGCGATACCTGATAGAACTCCTGGCCTTTCTTGTCGACGCCGAGAATGCCGATATGGCCGACGTGGTGGTGACCACAGGCGTTCATGCAGCCGGAGATGTTCAGGTCGATATTGCCGATGTCGAACAGGTAGTCGAGATCGTCGAAGCGGCGCTGAATGGCTTCGGCAATGGGGATCGACTTGGCGTTGGCCAGCGAGCAGAAATCGCCGCCCGGGCAGCAGATGATGTCGGTCAGCAGGCCGACGTTCGGCGTGGCGAAACCTTGCTCGCGCAGCTCGCCCCACAGGGCCAGCAACTGACGCTGCTCGACGTCGGCGAGGATGATGTTCTGGTTATGGCTGTTGCGCACTTCGCCGAAGCTGTAGCGATCGGCCAGGTCGGCAATGGCATCCAGTTGCTTGTCGGTGACATCGCCGGGAGCGGTCCCGGTCGGTTTCAGCGACAGGGTCACGGCTACATAGCCGGGGCGCTTGTGGGCGAAGGTGTTGCGCTGGCGCCAGCGGGCGAAGCCGGGATGTTCGGCATCCAGCTGCGCCAGTTCGGCGTCCTGATCCGGCAATTGCCGATAAGCCGGGTCGACGAAATGTGCGGCGACGCGTTGTACTTCGGCTTCGGTCAGGGTGGTCGGGCCGTCTTTCAGGTGCGACCACTCGGCGTTGACGCGCTCAGCGAACACTTCGGCGGTCAGCGCCTTGACCAGAATCTTGATCCGCGCCTTGAACTTGTTATCGCGGCGGCCATAACGGTTGTACACCCGCAGGATGGCGTCGAGGTAACTGAGCAGGTGCTGCCAAGGCAGGAATTCGTTGATAAAGCTGCCAACCACCGGGGTACGGCCCAGGCCGCCGCCGACGGAAACGCGGAAGCCCAGCTCGCCGGCTTCGTTCTTCACCGCTTCCAGGCCGATGTCATGCACTTCGATGGCGGCACGGTCGCTCACGGCACCGTTGACGGCGATCTTGAACTTGCGCGGCAGGTGCGAAAATTCGGGGTGGAAGGTCGACCACTGACGGATGATTTCGCACCAGGGGCGCGGATCGACGATCTCGTCCTTGGCCACGCCGGCAAACTGGTCGGTGGTGGTGTTGCGGATGCAGTTGCCGCTGGTCTGGATGGCGTGCATCTGCACGGTGGCCAGCTCGGCAAGAATCTCCGGCACGTCTTCGAGCTCCGGCCAGTTGTACTGGACGTTCTGCCGGGTGCTGATATGGGCATAACCCTTGTCGTAGTCGCGGGCGATGCGCGCGAGTACGCGAACCTGGGCGGACGACAGCAGGCCGTAAGGCACGGCGACGCGCAGCATGGGCGCGAAACGCTGGATATACAGACCGTTCTGCAGGCGCAGCGGACGGAATTCCTCGCCGCTCAGCTCTCCGGCGAGGTAGCGGCGGGTTTGATCGCGGAACTGCTTGACGCGATCCTCGACGATCTGTTGATCGTACTGGTCATATACGTACATGAAGGGTCCTGTTTTCAGGCTGCTTACTGCCAATCAGCGCGCACGGCCGCGCACTCCCCGAGGAGCCGGGGCACGATACCAGCTCAGGTTTATGCGTAAAAGTGATGTTTGAATATATAAACCTAGGTTTAAGGAATAAGACTGCTCTGGAACATAACCATAGGGTTTGAGCGATGGCCAAGGCTGGTCTTAACTGCAGTGTGCATCACCCAAAAGCACAAGAAGAGGGGGAACCATGAGCGAACACACCGAAGTGGAAAATGCCGATAGCCGTATCGATGCTTGGGCGATCTTTTGCCTGATCCTGATTGCGGTAGGTACGGCGGTCTTCTGGGTCAGCGGTCAGTGAGAGCGAAGGCCGACACGCATTAGCGGTCGGCCTTTTGTCATTTGCGCCCTATACTGCGCCCCGTCGATTGGGGAGGGGTGCCGTGATCCGGTGGGTGTTGGGCCTGTGGTTATTACTGTGCTGCGCATTGGCGTCAGCACAATCCCGTGCGCCGTCTGTGGTCTTCCTCAATCCCGGCTATTCCGACGAGCCGTTCTGGACCGATTACACCCGCTACATGCAGGACGCCGCAGGCGATCTCGGCATCGAGCTGAAAGTACTCTACGGTGAGCGTGATCCAGCGCGCATGCTAAGCAACGCCCGGCAGGTGCTGGACGCTGAGCACCCTGATTACCTGATCTTCACCAACGAGCAGTTCCTGGGGCCTTCGCTTCTGCGCCTGTTCGAGGCCAGCGAGGTTGGTCTTTTCGCCTTGCACAGCACGCTCACCGACGAGCAGCAGGCGTTGATCGGTGGCAGTCGCGAGCGTCATCGCAACTGGCTCGGTAGTCTGGTGCCCAATGATGAAGAGGCGGGTTACCTGATGGGGCGCGAGCTGATCGCGCTCGCCAAGGGACAGCCGGCCGAGCTGCTGGCGTTTTCCGGGGTCAAGCAAACGCCGTCATCGATCTTGCGTCTGGCCGGTTTGCAACGTGCGCTGAACGAGGCGCCGCATGTGCGTCTGGTGCAGGCAGTGCATGGCGAGTGGCAGGAGCAGCGCGCCTATGAGCAGGCGATGAGTCTGTTGCCGCGCTATCCGGATGTGAGCCTGGTCTGGTCCGCGAACGATGCAATGGCCTTTGGCGTGATGCGTGCAGCGGGCGAGCAGGGTAGAGAGCTGCGTTATGCCGCCCTGAACAACTCGGCTCGGGTGCTGCAGGCGCATATCGATGGACGCATCGATGTTCTGGCGAGCGGCCACTTCATTCTGGGTGCCTGTGCCCTGGTGATGCTCAGTGACCATGCCCGTGATCTGGATTTCATCGCGCGCGGTGGCCAGGACCAGGTGGCATCCCTGTTGCGCCTGGTCGACAGGGCGCAATCGCGGAAACTGCTGGCACGCCTTGGCCAGCCGGACATCGACATGGACTTTCGCCGGTTCAGCGCACTGGCGCAGCCCCAACAGCCGCGCTACGACTGCTCGATAGCATCCCTGCTGGACTGATCAGCCAGTTGCAAGGTGCAGGATCAGCTTCACCGCCACCAGCAATACGATCACGAACAGTGTGGTGAACAGCACGCCGAGCAGAATGAAATGGCTGGGTTTGCCGCGACTGAAGTCGCGGCTGCGGTTCTTCCCGCTCTGCACGCCGAGCGCTGCCGCCAGCACGCTCTGCAACATCTCGCGCAGGGTCAGCGGGCTCTGTTCGGGGTCTTTGTCCTGATTGCTCATGATTGGCCTCTACGTCAGTCCTGCAAGCATAGTCTGCAGCCGCGAAGTCGCCACGAAGGGGCTAGGCTGGTGGCGGCGAATCAGGCAATCTGCCTGGTCGCTGACCACCGGCCTTGACCATGTCTGACGATCCCTTCCCCGACGACGCCGCGCAGACCGAGCGCACTCGCGAGACCATCCTGCGCTACCACCTGAGCTGGAAGCATCGCGACCTCGACGCGGTGATGGCGCTGTACCACCCCGAGATCGAGTACAACGATTTCTACCAGCAGCGCTGCATGCGCCTGGGCGATCTGCGCGAGTACGTCGAGAACAACCTGCCACGTCGCCCGGGCGAGCTGCTGGAGCACGTCGACCGCATCCGCATCGACGGCCATACCGCCTTCATCCAGTACTGCACCAGCCTGCAGGGTGGGGAAGGGCTGGTGTCGTTTCGCACCGGCGAAGCCATCACCGTGCGCGACGGGCTGATCTGGCGGATCAACGAATACGCCACCCTGGTACGTGAAGCCCGTGGCACTGGCGAAGCGGCCAGTTCGCGCCCGGCCATCAGCCGCCTGGGGCTGTCGACCCGCCAGCTCGGTCAACTGGCGCAGGACCTGCAGGACGATTTCCAGCGCAGTCAGCCTTTTCTCGACCCCGAACTGGATCTGCAGCAGGTAGCGGCGGCGACGGGTTACAGCCGCAACCAGATTTCCCACCTGCTCAATCAGGTGCTGGGCGAGAGCTTCTACCGCTACGTCAATCGTGCGCGCCTGCAGTACCTGCTCGATGGCTTGCAGGCAGGGAGCGACCTCAAGCGCATCGACGAGCTGGCCTTTGCCGCCGGCTTCAATTCCCTGTCGGCCTTCTACAGCTGCTTCAAGCGCCACACCGGGCTGTCGCCCAAGGCCTATCTCAAGCAGATTTCCTCGCGGGCACGCACGCAAGACAGCGACTGATCGTCACTACTAGCCTTGTGTCATCGATTGATGACGGAGGCGTGGATGAATCCCTGGCGCAACATCAGTCTGTGGATGGATCAGCTCGATGATCCGCTGCAGGCGCGGCCCAGCCTGCAAAGCGAACTGCACGCCGACGTGGCGATCATCGGAGCGGGTTACACCGGCCTGTGGACGGCCTATTACCTCAAGCGCCAGGCGCCGCAGCTGCGTGTGCTGATTCTGGA
>CAMPIF010000236.1 GCA_946886245.1 Ectopseudomonas composti
CTCATGGATGACGAGGACCGCGAGAACGAGGGCGACATCATCATCGCCTCCGAGTGCGTCACCGCCGAACACATCAACTTCATGGCCCGCTTCGCCCGTGGCCTGATCTGCATGCCGATGACCCGTGAGCGCTGCGAACTGCTCAAGCTGCCGCTGATGGCGCCGCGCAACGGCTCCGGCTTCGGCACCAAGTTCACCGTCTCCATCGAGGCGGCCGAGGGCGTGACCACCGGCATCTCCGCCGCCGACCGCGCGCGCACCGTGCAGGCTGCCGTGGCACGCAACGCCGTGGCCGAGGACATCGTCAGCCCGGGTCATATCTTCCCGTTGATGGCTCAGCCCGGCGGCGTACTGGCGCGTGCTGGTCACACCGAAGCGGCCTGCGACCTGGCGCGCATGGGCGGTTTCGAACCGAGCGGGGTGATCTGCGAGATCATGAACGACGACGGCACCATGGCGCGTCGCCCGGAGCTGGAGAAGTTCGCCGAAGAACACGGTCTGAAGATCGGCACCATCGCCGACCTGATCCACTACCGTCTGATCCACGAGCGCACCGTCGAGCGCATCAGCGAACAGCCGCTGGACACCGAACTGGGCCAGTTCAACCTGGTGACCTACCGCGATGGCGTGGAGAACACCGCGCACATGGCGCTGACCCTGGGCACCATCTGCGCCGAAGAGCCGACTCTGGTGCGTGTGCACAACATGGACCCGCTGCGCGACCTGTTCATGGTCAACCAGCCGGGGCGCTGGAGCATGCGTGCAGCGATGGCGGAAGTGGCCAAGGCTGGCAGCGGCGTGGTGCTGCTGCTGGGCAATCCGCTGACCGGGCCGGAGTTGCTGGCGCTGATCAGCCGTCAGCAGCCGGCCAATCCGGCGACCTACAGCACGGTGGGCGCCGGCTCGCAGATTCTGCGCGACCTTGGCGTGCGCAAGATGCGCCTGATGAGTTCGCCGATGAAGTTCAACGCGATATCCGGCTTCGACCTCGAGGTTGTAGAATACCTGCCTTCTAAATAAGAAGCGGCTCGACAGAGCCGCATCTGATGACCCTCTCCCTTTGGGAGAGGGTGCCCGGAGGGCGGGAGAGGGTGTTGTGGTCAATGCCGAACCCTCTCCCTACGGGGGCCGCCCCAACCCCTCTCCCATTTATGGGAGAGGGGAGCTAAAGCACGTAGCCCGGATGAAATCCGGGAAGATCGGCACACTGGCCCCGGATTGCATCCGGGCTACGCAGCCAAACGAATTTTATTTTCGGAGTGCACCGCCGCTCCGGCTCTTTAACCCATGTGAGACCCGTCATGACCCTGAAGACCATCGAAGGTACCTTCATCGCCCCGAAGGGCAAATACGCCCTGGTGGTAGGCCGTTTCAACAGTTTCGTCGTCGAGAGCCTGGTCAGCGGCGCCATCGACGCCCTGGTTCGCCACGGCGTGAGCGAGAGCGATATCACCATCATCCGCGCGCCGGGTGCCTTCGAGATTCCGCTGGTTACCCAGAAGGTCGCTCAGCGTGGCGAGTTCGCGGCAATCATTGCCCTGGGCGCGGTCATTCGTGGCGGCACTCCGCACTTCGAGTACGTCGCAGGCGAGTGCACCAAGGGCCTGGCCCAGGTTTCCATGGAATACGGCGTACCGGTCGCCTTCGGCGTGTTGACCGTCGACTCCATCGAACAAGCCATCGAACGTTCCGGCACCAAGGCGGGTAACAAGGGTGCCGAAGCTGCGCTGTCTGCCCTGGAAATGGTCAGCCTGCTGGCGCAGTTGGAGGCCAAGTGAGCAATTCCGGTAACGGCCAGCCGGCCAAGAAGGGCCCCAGCGGCAAGATCCTCGCGCGCCGTGAGGCTCGTACCCTGGCCATGCAGGCCCTGTACTCCTGGCATATCGCCGGGCAGCCGCTGAACGAGATCGAGGCGCAGTTCCGCGTCGACAACGATTTCAGCAAGGTAGATGGCGCCTACTTCCACGAGATCCTGCACGGCGTGCCACGGCACAAGACCGAGCTGGACGATGCCTTCACGCCGCTGCTCGATCGCCCGCTGGAAGAGATCGATCCGGTCGAGCTGGCCATCCTGCGCCTGTCCACCTACGAGCTGAAGAACCGCGTCGACGTCCCCTACAAGGTGGTGATCAACGAAGGTATCGAGCTGGCCAAGGTGTTCGGTGCCACTGACGGGCACAAGTTCGTCAACGGCATCCTCGACAAGCTCGCGCCCAAGCTGCGTGCCGCCGAAGTCAACGCCAACAAACGTTGAGGCCCATGGGGATGCTTGATTCACGATCTTGCGAGCTAGAGCCATGCAAGGCGCAACGACCAGCGGGAGTAACAGCCGAAGGCAGGCCCGTAGGGCGAGCGCCAGCGAGTCAAACAGGCGAGGAAGCGCAGTGTGCTGTAGCACATGAGCATTCCGAGTCTGCTTTTAACGCAGCAGGGCCGACGCGCAGCAGATCGTTGCTTGCCCGTGAATGAGTTCGAGCTGATCCGTCGCTACTTCGCCGCCGCCCCCTGTGCGCAGGGTGGCGACGGCGTGGTTCGCGGCATCGGTGATGACTGCGCGCTGCTGGCGTTGCCAGCAGGCGAACAGCTGGCGGTTTCCACCGACACCCTGGTTGCCGGGGTGCATTTCCCCGAAGCCTGCGATGCCTTTCTTCTCGGTCAGCGCGCGCTGGCCGTCTCCGCCAGTGACCTGGCCGCCATGGGTGCTACGCCGCTGGCCTTTACCCTCGCCCTGACCCTGCCGAGGGCCAATGAAACCTGGCTGGCCGAGTTCGCTCGTGGCCTGCAAACGATGGCGCAGAGCTGTTCACTGGCGCTGGTCGGTGGCGACACCACGCGGGGCCCGTTGAGCCTGACGCTGACCGTGTTTGGCCGTGTGCCGTCCGGGCAGGCGCTGTTGCGTAGCGGCGCCCGGGTTGGCGATCTGCTCTGCGTCGGAGGCGAACTGGGCGATGCCGCAGGCGCCCTGCCGCTGGTATTGGGTCAACGTGAGGCGGCGCCTGAAGTGGCCGAGCCCTTGCTGGCGCGCTACTGGTCGCCGCAGCCGCAACTGGCCCTGGGCCAGGCGCTGCGCGGGCGGGCCACGGCCGCGCTGGATATTTCCGACGGCTTGCTGGCCGACTGCGGGCATATCGCCAAGGCCTCACAGGTCGCCCTTGAGATCGAGCTGGCGCGTGTTCCGCTGTCTGCAGCGCTGCGCGCTTTCGCCGGTGAAGAACAGGCTCGGATCTGCGCGTTGGGCGGTGGCGACGACTACCGCCTGGCCTTTACCCTGCCACCAGCACTGCTCGCCGACCTGCAGGCCGATTGGCCCGATGTACGGGTTATCGGCCGTGTGCTGGCCGGCTCTGGGGTACAGTTGCTGGATGCTGCCGACCAGCCCATCGATCCGCCGCGTGGCGGCTACCAACATTTCTGACAGGACGGAGTGCGCGTGACCGATCACCCCAACCAGGTTCCCGCCGAATACGTACCGCCCTCGGTGTGGCGCAATCCCTGGCACTTCATCGCCTTCGGCTTCGGCTCCGGCACCCTGCCCAAGGCGCCAGGCACCTGGGGCTCGCTGGTGGCGCTGCCGTTCGTGCCGCTGTGGCAGATGCTGCCGGACTGGGGCTACTGGCTGATGCTCGGGGTGACCATGCTGTTCGGCTTCTGGCTGTGCGGCAAGGTCGCCGACGACCTGCGTGTGCACGACCACGAAGGCATCGTCTGGGATGAAATGGTCGGCATGTGGATCACCCTGTGGCTGGTGCCCGAGGGGTGGGTCTGGTTGCTGCTAGGCTTTCTCATGTTTCGTCTGTTCGACATCGTCAAACCCTGGCCGATTCATTGGATCGACCGGCATGTGCATGGCGGTGTCGGCATCATGCTCGATGATGTCATTGCCGGGGTCTTTGCCTGGTTGGCGATGCAAGGATTGGTCTGGGGCTGGGCCAATTATGGAGCCGGGCTGGGTTTCTAAGGAGTGAGCATGCGCATGAGGCAAGTCTGGCTGGGGATGCTGCTGATGCTCTCTGCCTTGTCTGGTGCCCAGGCTCAGAGCGAGCTGCCAGGTGAAATACGCCTGGCCAGTGAGATCTGGGAGGCCTATACCGAAGCCGATGGTAGTGGTCTGGGCTGGGATGTGATGCGCGCGGTGTTCGAGCCGGCAGGTGTCCGTCTGGATATTCACAGCGTGCCCTACACCCGCGCCATAGGGCTGGTGCAGCGTGGCGAGGCCGATGCCTGGGTCGGTGCCTATCGTGACGAGGTCGAGGAGCAGGTGTTCTACCCCAGGCACCACTACGATCGTGATCAGATCGTCGCACTTGGCCTCAAGGACAAGCCGGTGCCGACGCTCGACAGCCTGGGCGAGTACCGGCTGGTCTGGGTGCGAGGTTACGGTTACGAGGAATATCTGCCGAATGTGCACGACTACCGGGAAGTACAGCGGCGCGGCGGTATCCTCGGCATGCTCGAACTGGGCCACGCGGACTTCTATATCGATGCCCGTCCCGAGGTCGACGAACTACTGGGCCGAGCCGAAAAACCACAGCAATATCGGGTGACGAATCTGACGCAGTTGCCGCTTTATCTCGGTTTTGCCGACACGCCACGCGGCCATGCCCTGGCCGAACTCTTCGATCAGCGCATGACGCAGCTGGTCGCCAGCGGCGAGCTGCGGCCGATCTTCGCTCGCTGGCAGCAGCCCTATCCCTTCGACTGAGCCGGGAGGCCTTCATACATGCAGCTTCGTCACTGTCTCGCCGCGTTAGCGCTGCTATGTGCGAGTTCCTCCTGGGCGGCGTCTCAGGTTCAGGTGGTCGGCCTGTTTCCCGGCGCGGCGGTGGTCAATGTCGATGGCCAGCGCAAGCTGGTGCGGGTCGGCCAGACCGGCCCGGGCGGGGTAGAAGTGGTCAGCGTCGACAAGCAGGGCGCAGTGCTGCGTGTCGATGGCGTCGAGCGCGCCTATCCGCTGAGTCGCGAATACAGCGCCGGCTTCGCCGAGCCGGTGAGGAAACGCCTGAGCATCGCCAAGGGCATCGGCGGACATTACTGGGTGGCCGGTTCGGTCAACGGCCAGACGGTGCAGTTTCTGGTCGATACCGGCGCCACCTCCGTCGCGCTCAACGATGCGCATGCCAGGCGTCTGGGTATCGATTACCGGGTCAGCGGTCGGCCCTTGCAGGTCAACACCGCCAGCGGTATAGCCCGTGGCTGGCGAGTGATGCTCGACCGGGTCAAGGTCGGCGATCTCGAGGTGCTTGGCGTCGAGGCGGTGGTGCTGGAGGGAAATGCACCGCACGAAGCCCTGCTGGGCATGAGCTTCCTCGGCCGGGTGGGCTGGCGCGAGGAGCAGGGGATGCTGGTGCTGGAGTCCAAGCTATGAGAATCAGCCCAAAGTCTGCTGCGCGTCGGCACTGCCGCGTTAGAAGCAGGCTCGGACTGCTCATTTACAATCAGTAGACTCCGCTTCCTCGCCTACTTCTGCCTTGCATTGCTCTAGCTCGCGAGACTTTGAACTGATTCTGATCGTGCTCATTGACCGTTTCGATACTGATGATCGGCAATTCTGACTGACCCGCCAGCGAGGGCTGCTGATACAATGCCGGCCCTGTTTCGTACTCATTGCCAGGAGTATCCGGTGTCCGTCGTGTTCGTCGCCGCCTCCCAACTGCCCACCCCCTTCGGTGTGTTCATCATGCACGGCTTCCTCGATGAGGCCACCGGCAAGGAACATGTCGCCCTGACCTTCGGCAACGTCGCCGACGGTGCGCCGGTGCTTGGCCGTCTGCATTCCGAATGCCTGACCGGCGACGCGCTGTTCAGCCTGCGGTGCGACTGCGGTGCGCAGCTGCAGGCGGCGCTGCAGGCCATCGCCAACGAAGGCCGCGGCGTGCTGCTGTATCTGCGTCAGGAGGGCCGTGGCATTGGCCTGCTGAACAAGATCCGCGCCTATGAACTGCAGGACGGTGGTGCCGATACGGTGGAAGCCAACGAGCGCCTGGGTTTCGGCGCCGACCAGCGTGATTACGCCATCTGCCTGCCGATGCTCGAGCACCTGGGCATCGACAGCCTCAAGCTGATGACCAATAACCCGCGCAAGGTCAAGGCGCTGGGCGACATGGGCATCGCCGTGGATCACCGTGTTCCGCTGCAGATTGCGCACAACCCCTACAACAAGCGCTACCTCGCCACCAAGGCCGGCAAGCTCGGCCATATGCTGGGCAACCAGCATCAGGGCGAGACCGAGGAAAGCCTGTGACCCGAGGCCAGGTCAAGCGCCGCCTGGCGCTGGCCTGGTGGCGCCAGTTGGCGGTGGCGCTGGCGCCGTTGTTTGTGTTCAACCTGCTGTTCGGCGGTGGCAGTACCACGGTGCTGACCATGCCGCTGTTCATCGCCGGCATGGCTGCGATGTTCGTCAGCCTGCCGTTGTTCTCCGCCTACAAGCGCGCGCTGATCGCCACTGAAAAAGCACTCGACAGCGACGATGAACCCGCTGCCTGGCTGGAGCTGGATCGTGTGCGTCTGCGCGCCTTGCTCGGCGCCGCGCTGCCGGCGTGGATCGCGGCGCTGGCGGTGCCGGCCGGCCTCGAGGCGATTCCGCTGGTATTGCTGGCGCTGTCGTCCATCGTGCTGCACGGCCTCTACCGCATACCCCGCCAGGTGGGGTGATGCGCACGCTGCTGCTCGTGCTTGGCCTGCTGGCGCTGCCGCTGTCCGCCGCCGAGCGGGTGATCAGCCTGGCTCCTTCGCTCAGTGAAATCATGCTCGATCTGGATGCCGCCGACCTGCTGGTTGGCGTGCTCGAAGGTGCTGAGCATCCTGCCGCGCTGGCGCATCTGCCAACGGTTGGCCGTTATGGCC
>CAMPIF010000237.1 GCA_946886245.1 Ectopseudomonas composti
GAGGCGCCATGCCCATCATTACTCTTCCCGACGGCAGTCAGCGTTCGTTCGATCATCCGGTATCCGTGCTGGAGGTCGCTCAATCCATTGGCGCAGGCCTGGCCAAGGCCACCCTGGCTGGCAAGGTAAACGGCAAGCAGGTCGATGCCTGTGATGTGATCGATAGCGATGCCACTTTGCAGATCATCACGCCGAAAGACGAAGAGGGGCTGGAAATCATCCGCCACTCCTGTGCTCACCTGGTTGGGCATGCAGTCAAGCAGCTGTACCCGAACGCCAAGATGGTGATCGGCCCGGTCATTGACGAAGGCTTCTATTACGACATTGCCATCGATCGTCCCTTCACGCCGGAAGACATGGCGGCCATCGAGAAGCGCATGGCCGAGTTGATCGAGAAGGACTACGACGTCATCAAGAAGATGACGCCGCGTGCCGAGGTCATCGAGCTGTTCAAGTCGCGTGGCGAGGAATACAAGCTGCGTCTGATCGACGACATGCCGGACGAAACGGCCATGGGTCTGTATTTCCATGAAGAGTACGTCGACATGTGCCGCGGCCCGCACGTGCCGAACACGCGCTTTCTCAAGGCGTTCAAGCTGACCCGTATTTCCGGTGCCTACTGGCGCGGCGACTCGAAGAACGAGCAGTTGCAGCGCGTTTACGGCACTGCCTGGGCGGACAAGAAGCAGCTGGCTGCCTATATCCAGCGCATCGAAGAGGCCGAGAAGCGCGATCACCGTCGCATCGGCAAGCAGCTGGACCTGTTCCACCTGCAGGAAGAAGCGCCGGGCATGGTGTTCTGGCACCCCAATGGCTGGACCGTGTATCAGGTGCTGGAACAGTACATGCGCCAGGTGCAGCGTGAGAACGGCTACGTCGAGGTGCGCACGCCGCAGGTGGTCGATCGCATCCTCTGGGAGCGTTCCGGGCACTGGTCCAACTACGCCGAGAACATGTTCACCACGGCTTCGGAAAACCGCGACTATGCGGTCAAGCCGATGAACTGCCCGTGCCATGTGCAGATCTTCAACCAGGGTCTGAAGTCCTACCGCGACTTGCCGCTGCGTCTCGCCGAGTTCGGCGCCTGCCACCGCAACGAGCCGTCCGGTGCGCTGCACGGCATCATGCGCGTGCGTGGCTTCGTGCAGGACGATGCGCACATCTTCTGCACCGAAGATCAGGTGAAGAAGGAAGCGGCCGACTTCATCAAGCTGACCCTGCAGGTCTATGCCGACTTCGGTTTCAGTGATATCGCCATGAAGCTTTCGACTCGTCCCGCCAAGCGCGTGGGCTCCGACGAGCTGTGGGATCGTGCCGAGGGCGCGCTGGCCGAAGCGCTGAACGAGTCCGGTCTGGCCTGGGAATATCAACCGGGCGAGGGCGCCTTCTACGGCCCGAAGATCGAATTCACCCTGCGTGATTGCCTGGGGCGTAACTGGCAGTGCGGTACGCTGCAGTACGATCCGAACCTGCCTGAGCGTCTGGACGCCAGCTACATCGCCGAAGACAACAACCGCAAGCGCCCGGTGATGCTGCACCGCGCGATCCTTGGTTCGTTCGAGCGTTTCATCGGTATGCTGATCGAGCACTACGCTGGTTCTTTCCCTGCCTGGCTCGCTCCGACCCAGGCGGTGATCATGAATATCACCGACAAACAGGCCGATTTTGCCCGTGAAGTCGAGAAAACTCTCAATCAAAGCGGTTTTCGTGCCAAGGTTGACTTGAGAAACGAAAAGATCGGCTTTAAAATCCGCGAGCATACCTTGCTCAAGGTTCCCTATCTCTTGGTTATTGGAGATCGGGAAGTCGAGACTCGATCCGTTGCTGTCCGTACCCGTGAAGGCGTCGATCTGGGCTCTCTGCCCATCGAGCAGTTCGCCGCACAGTTGCAGCAAGCGGTTTCCCGGCGTGGTCGCCAAGATTTGGAGTAATAACTATTAAGCGTGAAATGAGACAGGACAAGCGGGCCGCCCCCAAGGCGCCGATCAACGAAAACATCACCGCTCGTGAAGTGCGCCTGATTGGCGCAGACGGCGAGCAGGTCGGTATTGTTTCGATCGATGAGGCATTGCGCGTGGCTGAAGAAGCCAAGCTGGATCTGGTAGAGATCTCTGCTGACGCACTGCCGCCGGTTTGCCGCATCATGGACTACGGCAAGCACCTGTTCGAGAAGAAGAAGCAGGCTGCTATCGCCAAGAAGAACCAGCACCAGCAACAGATCAAAGAAATCAAGTTTCGTCCAGGGACGGAAGATGGGGATTACCAGGTAAAACTACGCAACCTGGTACGTTTCCTTGAAGACGGGGACAAGGCCAAGGTATCTCTGAGATTCCGCGGTCGTGAGATGGCTCACCAGGAACTGGGTATGGAGCTGTTGAAGCGGGTCGAAGCCGACCTCGCTGAAATCGGCACCGTAGAACAGCATCCTAAGCTGGAAGGACGCCAGCTGATGATGGTCATCGCACCCAAGAAGCGTAAATAATCTACCGGGCACTGGCAGGCCTGATGGTTATCAGTTGTTAATGAATGCGGAGTACAAAACATGCCAAAAATGAAAACCAAGAGCGGCGCTGCGAAGCGCTTCCTGAAGACTGCTACAGGCTTCAAGCACAAGCACGCTTTCAAGAGCCACATCCTGACCAAGATGTCCACGAAACGTAAGCGCCAGCTGCGTGGCAGCTCGCTGATCGGTCCGTCGGACAAAGCTAAAGTCGAGCGCATGCTGCGCGTTCGTTAATCGGTCAAGATACTTAGAGGTAATTACTCATGGCTCGTGTTAAGCGTGGCGTTATCGCTCGTGCTCGTCACAAAAAGATTCTGAAACTGGCTAAAGGCTACTACGGCGCTCGTTCGCGTGTGTTCCGTGTTGCCAAGCAGGCTGTCATCAAGGCTGGTCAATATGCCTACCGTGACCGTCGTCAGAAAAAACGTCAGTTCCGCGCACTGTGGATCGCTCGTATCAACGCTGGTGCTCGCGTCAACGGTCTGTCCTACAGCCGTCTGATCGCTGGCCTGAAGAAAGCGTCGATCGAAATCGACCGTAAGGTTCTGGCTGATCTGGCAGTGAACGAAAAAGCGGCGTTTGCTGCGATTGTCGAGAAGGCCAAGGCCGTTCTGGCTTAAGTCCCCCGACAATCACCGGGTTCGCCCGGTGGCAACGTCAAAGATAGGGGAAGAGCCTTAACAGCTCTTCCCCTATTTCGTATCTGGAGTCTGTAAATGGAAAATCTGGATGCATTGGTCTCGCAAGCGCTCGAGGCCGTGCAACGAAGTGAAGATATCAATGCCCTGGAACAGCTCCGGGTTCAGTACCTTGGCAAGAAAGGCGAACTGACCGCCCTGATGCAGACTCTGGGCAAGCTGTCGGCCGAAGAGCGCCCGCAGGCTGGCGCCCTGATCAACACTGCCAAGAATCAGGTGCAAGACGCCCTGAATGCCCGCAAATCCGTGCTTGAGCAGGCCATGCTCGCCGAAAAGCTGGCGTCCGAGCGTATCGACGTGACCCTGCCTGGCCGTGGTCAGGCCTCTGGCGGTCTGCACCCAGTCACCCGCACGCTCGAGCGTGTCGAGCAGTTCTTCACCCATATCGGCTACAACGTGGCCGAGGGCCCGGAAGTCGAAGACGACTACCACAACTTCGAGGCGCTCAACATCCCCGGCCACCACCCGGCACGGGCGATGCATGACACCTTTTATTTCAATGCGAACATGCTGCTGCGCACCCACACCTCGCCGGTTCAGGTGCGCACCATGGAATCGCAGCAGCCGCCGATCCGCATCGTCTGTCCCGGCCGCGTCTATCGCTGCGACTCCGATATCACCCACTCGCCGATGTTCCATCAGGTCGAAGGCCTGCTGGTCGACGAGGACATCAGCTTCGCCGACCTCAAGGGCACCATCGAGGAGTTCCTCCGGGTGTTCTTCGAGAAGCCGCTGGGCGTGCGTTTCCGTCCGTCCTTCTTCCCCTTCACCGAGCCGTCGGCCGAAGTCGACATGCAGTGCGTGATGTGCTCCGGCAAGGGCTGCCGCGTGTGCAAGCAGACCGGCTGGCTGGAAGTGATGGGTTGCGGCATGGTGCACCCTAACGTGCTGCGCATGAGCGGCATCGACCCGGAAAAATACTCCGGTTTCGCCTTCGGTATGGGCGTCGAACGTCTGGCCATGCTGCGATATGGCGTCAACGACCTGCGCCTGTTCTTCGATAACGACCTGCGGTTCCTGGCGCAATTTCGCTAGCAGCTGCCCCTCGTGATCGAATTCATTTAGCGTGACAGTCGCGTAGCGACGCTTCCCTCAAGCCCTGCTCCCACGGGAGAAGGTGGCGCAAAGCGCCGGATGAGGGGGGTATGCCGCGCAGGCTTGCATGATGTGGGTGCCTACGCGGCATGCCCGTCAAGGAGAACGGACAACATGAAATTCAGTGAACAGTGGCTGCGCAGTTGGGTGAATCCCGACGTATCCCGCGAAGATCTGGTCGCGCGCCTGTCCATGGTCGGCCTCGAAGTCGACGCGGTACAGCCGGTGGCCGGCGCCTTCAGTGGCATCGTGGTCGGTGAAATCCTCAGTGCCGAACAGCACCCGGACGCCGACAAGCTGCGCGTATGCCAGGTGAGCAATGGCGCCGAGACCTTCCAGGTCGTTTGCGGCGCGCCCAATGCCCGTGCCGGCATCAGGATTCCGTTCGCCATGATCGGCGCCGAACTGCCGGGTGACTTCAAGATCAAGAAGGCCAAGCTGCGCGGCGTGGAATCTCAGGGCATGCTGTGCTCGGCTTCCGAGCTGCAGATCAGCGAAGACAACAGCGGCCTGATGGAGCTGGCGGCCGATGCGCCGGTTGGCAGCGATATTCGCACCTACCTGCAATTGGACGATGCCAGCATCGAGATCGGCCTGACCCCCAACCGTGGTGACTGCTTGTCGCTCGCTGGCCTGGCCCGCGAAGTGGGTGCCATGTACAGCGCCGTCGTTTCGCCAGTGGTTATCGAGGCCGTTGCGCCCGCGCACGACGAGGTGCGTCCGGTCGAGGTACTGGCGCCCAAGGCCTGTCCGCGTTACCTGGGCCGCGTTGTACGTAACGTCGATCTGTCTCGTCCGACGCCGCTGTGGATGGTCGAGCGTCTGCGTCGTTCCGATATTCGCAGCATCGATGCGGCGGTGGATATCACCAACTATGTGATGCTCGAGCTGGGCCAGCCGATGCACGCCTTCGATCTCGCGGAGATCAACGGCGGCATTCGCGTGCGCATGGCGGAAGAGGGCGAGAAGCTGGTGCTGCTCGACGGCCAGGAAGTCAGCCTGCGTGCCGACACGCTGGTCATCGCTGATCATGGCCGCGCGCTGGCCATCGCCGGCGTGATGGGCGGTGAGCACAGCGGCGTGAGCGACAAGACCCGCGACCTGTTCCTGGAAAGCGCCTTCTTCGACAACATCGCCGTTGCCGGCAAGGCCCGTTCCTATGGCCTGCACACCGACTCCTCGCACCGTTTCGAGCGCGGCGTCGATTCGCAACTGGCGCGCCAGGCGATGGAGCGCGCGACTGCGTTGCTGCTGGAAATCGTCGGCGGCGAAGTCGGTCCGATCATCGAAGTCAGCAGTGAAAGCGATCTGCCGAACGTGGCACCTATCACTCTGCGTGCCGAGCGCATCAGCCAGATGCTGGGCATGGACATGGATGGCGCCGAGGTCGAGCGTCTGCTCACTGCGCTTGGCCTCGGTGTCAGTGCTCAGGGTGCCGGCCAGTGGCTGGTCAGCGTGCCGAGTCATCGCTTCGATATCAGCCTGGAAGTGGATCTGATCGAAGAGCTGGGTCGCCTGTATGGCTACAACCGTCTGCCAGTGCGTTACCCGCAAGCTCGCCTGGCGCCGCAGACCAAGGGCGAGGCGCGTGCCGAACTGCCGGCGCTGCGCCGTCTGCTGGTCGCCCGTGGTTATCAGGAAGCGATCACCTACAGCTTCATCGATCCCAAGCTGTTCGAGCTGTTCACCCCTGGCGTAGAACCGCTGCAGTTGGCCAACCCGATTTCTGCCGATATGGCCGCCATGCGTTCCTCGCTATGGCCAGGGCTGGTCAAGGCGCTGCAGCACAACCTCAATCGCCAACAGTCGCGCGTGCGCCTGTTCGAGAGCGGCTTGCGTTTTGTCGGTCAGCTGGAAGGTCTGCAGCAGGAAGCGATGCTCGCTGGCGTGATCTCTGGCAGTCGCCTGCCCGAAGGCTGGGCCAACAGCCGTGATAACGTCGACTTCTATGATCTGAAGGCCGATGTCGAGGCGCTGCTGGGTTATGCCGGTGCGGCCGATGCCTTCAGCTTCGTGCCTGGCGAGCATCCTGCTCTGCATCCGGGCCAGACTGCCCGCATCGAGCGGGAAGGGCGCCTGGTCGGTTTCATCGGTGCCTTGCATCCAGAGCTTGCCAAGACCTTGGGCCTGGATCAGTCCGTGTTCCTCTTCGAGCTGGTGCTGGCCGAAGTGGCTGCTGGCCGCATGCCTGTATTCAGCGAGTTGTCGCGCTTCCCAGAAGTGCGTCGTGACCTGGCGTTGCTGGTTGACCGCGAGCAGCCGGCCGAGGCTGTACTGGGCGCAATCCGTGAAACGGCGGGAGAATGGCTGACGGACCTCAAGCTATTTGACGTCTATCACGGTAAAGGCATTGATCCGCTTAGAAAAAGCCTTGCCGTCGGCTTGACCTGGCAACATCCATCGCGCACTCTTAATGACGATGAGGTGAGTACTACTACGCAAAATATCCTCACCTGCCTCGAACAAAGGTTCAACGCCACGTTAAGGAAGTAGCGTATGGGGGCTCTGACGAAAG
>CAMPIF010000238.1 GCA_946886245.1 Ectopseudomonas composti
ACACCTGCTCGTACGGCACTTCGGCTTCGGCCAGCAGCACGTTCATATGGCCAGGCATACGCCCGGCAACCGGGTGGATTGCGTATTTCACGGTCACGCCACGGTGGGTCAGTTTTTCCGCCAGCTCCATCAGTGCGTGCTGGGCACGGGCTACGGCCAAGCCATAACCGGGCACGATGACCACGGTGTCGGCGTTGGTCAGCAGGAAGGCGGCGTCGTCGGAAGAACCCGACTTGACGCTGCGCTGTTCCTGGCTGCCGCCAGCAGCACCGGTATCAGCATCGGCGCCGAAGCCGCCGAGGATGACGTTGAAGAACGAGCGGTTCATCGCCTTGCACATGATGTACGAGAGGATGGCGCCCGAAGAGCCGACCAGGGAACCGGCGACGATCAGCATCGAGTTGTTCAGCGAGAAACCGATACCGGCCGCTGCCCAGCCCGAGTAGCTATTGAGCATCGACACCACCACCGGCATGTCGGCGCCGCCGATGGGGATGATGATCAGCACGCCGATGACGAAGGCCAGCGCCACCAGTACGGCGAAGGCCGTGATGTCACCGGTGAAGCTGTAGTACAGACCCAGGCCGAGAATCGCCAGGCCGATCACCAGGTTGACCAGGTGCTGGCCCTTGAACACCACGGGGGCGCCCTGGAACAGGCGGAACTTGTACTTGCCTGACAGCTTGCCGAAGGCGATCACCGACCCGGAGAAGGTGATGGCGCCGATGGCAGCCCCGAGGAACAGCTCCAGGCGGTTGCCTGCCGGGATGGCGTCACCCAGTGCCGCGACGATGCCCAGCGACTGCGGCTCGACGACGGCGGCGATGGCGATGAACACGGCAGCCAGGCCGATCATGCTGTGCATGAAGGCGACCAGTTCCGGCATCTTGGTCATCTCGACGCGCTTGGCCATGATGGTGCCGATGCTGCCACCGACCAGCAGGCCGACGATGACGAAGCCCAGGCCTTGAACGGCCAACTCGCTGCCGAGCTTGTAGATCAGGCCGATGGTGGTCAGCACGGCGATGGCCATGCCGATCATGCCGAACAGGTTGCCGCGTCGCGATGTGGTCGGGTGCGACAGGCCCTTGAGTGCCTGGATGAAACACACCGAGGCGACGAGGTAGAGAACAGTGATCAGGTTCATGCTCATCGATTACTTCTCCACCTGAGCCTTCGGGGCTTTCTTCTTGAACATTTCCAGCATGCGCCGAGTGACCAGGAAGCCGCCGAACACGTTGACTGCGGCCAGCGCCACGGCCAGGGTACCCATGGTCTTGCCCAGCGGGGTGACGGTCAGCGCGGCGGCCAGCATGGCGCCGACGATCACGATGGCGGAAATGGCGTTGGTCACGGCCATCAGGGGGGTGTGCAGAGCCGGGGTGACGTTCCACACCACGTGGTAGCCGACATAGATGGCCAGCACGAAGATGATCAGGTTGTAGATGCCGTCGGAAATCAGATCCATGTTCCTACTCCTTAGCCATTCTTGCGAACGACTTCGCCGGCGTTGCACATCAGGCAGGCCGCGACGATGTCGTCTTCGAGGTTGAGCTGGAACTGGCCTTGCGGGTCGATCACCAGCTTGAGGAAGTCCAGCAGGTTGCGTGCATAGAGAGCGGACGCGTCCGCCGGCACCAGTGCCGCCAGGTTGGTATGGCCAACGAGGGTCACGCCGTGCTTGAGCACCACCTTGTCGGCTTCGGTCAGCGGGCAGTTGCCGCCTTGCGCAGCAGCCAGGTCGATGACCACGGAGCCGGGCTTCATGTCGGCCACCGTGCTCTCATGCAGAAGCGTCGGCGCCTTGCGGCCCGGAATCAGCGCAGTGGTGATGACGATATCGGCCTGTTTGGCGCGCTCGTGCACGGCCTTGGCCTGGCGCTCCATCCAGGACGGCGGCATCGGCCGGGCATAGCCGCCCACACCCTGGGCGCACTCACGTTCTTCATCGGTCTCGAAGGGTACATCGACGAACTTGGCGCCGAGCGATTCGATCTGCTCCTTGACCGCCGGGCGCACATCGGAGGCCTCGATCACCGCGCCCAGGCGCTTGGCCGTGGCGATGGCCTGCAGACCGGCAACACCGGCACCGAGAATCAAAATACGCGCGGCCTTAACGGTACCGGCAGCGGTCATCAGCATCGGCATGAAGCGTGGATAGTGGTGGGCTGCCAGCAGTACGGCCTTGTAGCCGGCGATGTTGGCTTGCGAGCTCAGCACGTCCAGGCTCTGCGCGCGGGAGGTGCGCGGTGCGGCCTCCAGGGCGAAGGCAGTGACGCCGCGGGCGTTCATGCGCGCGATGGTCTCGTTGCAGAACGGGTTGAGCATGCCAACCAACACGGCCCCGGCTCTCATGTGAGCGAGCTCGGCTTCGGTCGGTGCGACCACCTTGAGCACGAGGTCTGCGCCAAAGGCGGCAGCGTCGTTGCCAATGGTCGCGCCAGCAGCCTCGTAAGCGCTGTCCGGAATGCTGGCGCTGATGCCGGCGCCGGCCTGGACGGTCACCTGATGACCTTGGCCGACCAGCTTCTTGATGGTCTCTGGGGTCGCGGCAACCCGCGTCTCCCCGGCATGGGTTTCGAGAGGAACACCGATGTGCACGTCTAATCTCCTGCGTGATCTTTTTTGTGAACCGGGGCACTGCGCTGGCGCGCCGGCGATTGGGGATCAGCACATAACCCGCCGGAAGGTGGCGAGCGCGGCGATTGTGCAATCGAACGCAAACCCTTACAAGAAGTTATGGAGTAAAAAAAATGCATTACTACAAGTAATAGGTCTATGAGGGATTTTTATACTGCATGCAGCCCGCGCAGATTCAGGCCGACAGCAGATTCTGCGCAGCTTGTAGGGCAGTATAGGCAGTCACGCGCAGGATGACCGCTGGTCGACTCGGGCAGAGTGTGGGGAGTAACGAACAATCCGTTCAGAATACTGCTATAGCCCGAAAGTAGTGGTTAATGAGTACTTTCCCTGGCGAAGAAAATGTAGTGTGACTGTATTTGCGCTACGGGTTCTTTTTCTGGGCGTATCTGTTTTCTGCGAGCTAAAAGCGATCTTGCTCCAGCGATGATCATGTACCCCGATAGGCGTCGGCCTGGGCCAGGAGCCAGTCACGAAAGGCCTTCAGCGCTGCAGACTCGGCCTTGCGTTCCGGCACCATCAGGTAATAGGCGCGATCGTTGTTTGGCACGGCACGGTCGAGGGCAATCACCAGGCTGCCCTCTTTCAGTTCGCGCTGGATCAGAAAGGGAGGGATCAGTGCGACGCCCATTTGATGTTGCGCGGCCTGCGCCAGCATGGAGAACAGTTCCAGTCGCGGGCCGGTCATGTCGCGAGGCACATTCATGCCCTGGGCGGCGAACCATTGCCGCCAGGCGTAGGGGCGCGTGGTCTGCTGCAGCAGTGGCAGGTTGGCGATGCGTTCGGCGTCGACTGGGGTATCGCCCAGTAGCGTCGGGCTGCACACCGGCAGCAGGTGTTCGTGCATCAGGAAATGGGCTTCGGTGCCCGACCATTCGGCGTCGCCGTAATAGATGGCGGCATCGAAGTGGGTGTCGGCGAAAAGGAAGGGGCGCGTGCGGTTGGTCAGGTGCACGGTCACCTCAGGGTGCAACTGCTGAAAGGCACGCAAGCGTGGCAGCAGCCACTGCGTGCCAAAGGTCGGCACCACTGCCAGTTCGATGCTGGTGCTGCCCTGGTTGCCCATCAACGCCAGGGTGTCGCGCTCCACCGCATCGAGTTGCGCTGCCACCTTGCGACTGTAGGCGATGCCCGCCTCGGTCAGCACCACGCCGCGCCTTGAGCGGCGAAACAGCTCCACGTTGAGAAAGCTCTCCAGCCCGCCGATTTGCCTGCAGATCGCGCTCTGCGTCAGGTTCAGCTCGTCGGCGGCCTTGGTGAAGCTCTGGTGGCGGGCGGCGGACTCGAAGGCGACCAGGGCGGCGGTGCTGGGTATCTTGCGGCGCATATATGCGAAAGCCTCACTCATGGGCGGTGTTTATGGTTGTTCAAGCTATCTCGAAGTGAGGAAAAAGCACAGCTCTGTGCGGATTCTGCGTTTGTCCTCTGTTCGAAGTCGGCCTAGGATCAAAACCATTCGGGGTCGGCTGGGCCGACCGCTCACTTCACTGCTTCGAGGTTTCTCGCAATGGCCAAGGCAAGCTTCAACTGGATCGACCCGCTGCTGCTGGATCAGCAACTGACCGAAGAAGAGCGCATGGTGCGCGACAGCGCCCAGCAGTTCGCTGACGACAAGCTGGCGCCTCGCGTGCTGGAGGCGTTCCGTCACGAGCAGACCGATCCGAAGATCTTCCGCGAAATGGGCGAAACCGGTCTGTTGGGTGCGACCATTCCCGAAGCCTACGGTGGCAGTGGCCTGAACTACGTGTGCTACGGCCTGATTGCGCGTGAAGTGGAACGCATCGACTCCGGCTACCGCTCGATGATGAGCGTGCAGTCTTCGCTGGTGATGGTGCCGATCAATGAGTTCGGCAACGAGGCGACCAAGCAGAAGTACCTGCCCAAGCTCGCAAGTGGTGAGTACATAGGTTGCTTCGGCCTGACCGAGCCGAACCACGGCTCCGATCCGGGCGCCATGGTCACCCGTGCCAAGAAGGTCGAGGGCGGCTATCGCCTCACCGGCAGCAAGATGTGGATCACCAACAGTCCGATCGCCGATGTCTTCGTGGTCTGGGCCAAGGACGATGCCGGCGAGATTCGTGGCTTCGTGCTGGAGAAAGGCTGGGAAGGTCTTTCTGCTCCGGCGATTCATGGCAAGGTCGGTCTGCGCGCCTCGATCACCGGCGAGATCGTCATGGACAACGTGTTCTGTCCCGAAGAGAACGCCTTCCCGGATGTACGCGGCCTGCGCGGCCCGTTCACCTGCCTGAACTCCGCCCGTTACGGAATCAGCTGGGGTGCCCTGGGTGCCGCCGAATTCTGCTGGCACACCGCACGCCAGTACGTGCTCGATCGCAATCAGTTCGGCCGGCCGCTGGCGGCCAATCAACTGATCCAGAAGAAGCTGGCCGACATGCAGACCGAAATCACCCTGGCTCTACAGGGGTGCCTGCGCCTCGGTCGAATGAAGGACGAAGGCACCGCAGCCGTGGAGATCACCTCGATCATGAAGCGCAACAGCTGCGGCAAGGCGCTGGATATCGCCCGCCTGGCGCGCGACATGCTGGGCGGCAACGGCATCAGTGACGAGTTCGGCATTGCCCGTCACCTGGTCAACCTCGAGGTGGTCAATACCTACGAGGGCACGCATGACGTGCATGCGCTGATTCTTGGTCGTGCGCAGACCGGTATCCAGGCGTTCTTCTGAAGGCTCGCGCCTCTCACTGATCCATGGTGCGCGTGGCGCACCCCACGGAGAAGCCTATGTCCGGTGCTCTGTCCCATATCCGCGTGCTTGATCTGTCGCGCGTGCTGGCTGGCCCTTGGGCCGGACAGATATTCGGTGACCTCGGTGCTGAGGTGATCAAGGTCGAGCGTCCAGGCTCGGGTGACGACACCCGGCATTGGGGGCCTCCCTATATAAAGGATGCCGAGGGTAGTGATTCGCGCGAGGCGGCCTACTTTCAAAGCGCCAACCGCAACAAGCAATCGCTGACCCTGGACTTCACCCAGCCCGAAGGCCAGCGCCTGGTGCGTGAGCTGGTTGCGCAATGCGATGTGCTGCTGGAGAACTTCAAGGTCGGTGGCCTGGCGGCCTATGGCCTGGATTACGAGTCGCTGAAGGCGATCAACCCGCGCCTGATCTACTGCTCCATCACCGGCTTCGGCCAGAGCGGCCCCTATGCCAGGCGCGCGGGCTATGACTTCATGATCCAGGGCCTCGGCGGCCTGATGAGCCTGACGGGGCGCCCGGAAGGTGAGGAGGGTGCGGGGCCGATGAAGGTCGGCGTGGCGCTGACTGATATCCTCACCGGTCTGTATGCGACGGTGGGCGTGCTGGCCGCGCTGAATCAGCGTGAGCAATCCGGTGTGGGTCAGCATATAGATGTGGCCTTGCTCGATGTGCAGGTTGCCTGCCTGGCCAATCAGGCCATGAACTACCTGACGACAGGTGTATCACCAACGCGCCTGGGCAATGCCCATCCCAATATCGTGCCCTACCAGGATTTTCCCAGTGCCGACGGCAACTTCATACTCGCGGTGGGTAACGACGGGCAGTTCCGCAAGTTCTGTGAAGTGGCGGGTATTGCGAACCTTGCCGATGACCCACGCTTTGTCACTAACAAGGCCCGGGTTGCCCATCGTGCCGAGCTGATCCCGCTGTTGCGCCAGGCCACGGTCTTCAAGACCACTGCACAGTGGATCGAGTTGCTGGAAAAGGCCGGCGTGCCTTGTGGGCCGATCAACGATCTGCAGCAGGTGTTTGCCGATCCTCAGGTACAGGCGCGCGGTTTGCGTCTCGATCTGCCCAACGCCCTGGGCAGCAGCACGCCGCAGGTCGCCAGTCCGCTGCGACTATCCGTTACGCCGGTAGCCTATCGTTCTGCTCCGCCACTGCTGGGTCAGCATACCGATAGCCTGCTGCAGAGGTTGCTGGGCATGAGTGAAATGCAGATTGCCGAGTTGCGCGAAGCAGGAGTGATCTGAGCCTTCATATATAGATGGGAGGGCGGTTGATCCGTTTTACGCAATTATTTGCATGTCAGGGGTTTACAGCTCGCCGTGCTGATGTAGAATGCGCGCCACTTCAGCGATGAAGCTCTTCAAAAACTTCTTGTTAATCAA
>CAMPIF010000239.1 GCA_946886245.1 Ectopseudomonas composti
ATCGGCAGGGTGATCAGGGTGCGGATGATGAAGATGACGAACAGCTCCAGCAGATTCAGCGGCAGCTTGGCCTTGATGATCAGCACGCCGACCTCGGACATGTAGATCAGCTGAGTCAGCGACACGCAGGCCACCACGAAACGCGTCAGCTCGCTCTCGATGCCTTTGCCCAGCACTGCCGGCAGGAACATGTCGGCGAAGCCCACCAGCATCGCTGGCGCTGCCTTGGCGGCTTCCGGCAGTTGCAGCAGTTCGAGCAGCGGCACGATGGGCGCGGACAGCCAGTTGAAGATCGGGGTGAATTCGGCGATGGCCAAGGAAACCGTGCCAATGGCCATTACCAGCGGCAGCAGGCCCAGCCAGATATCGACCACGTTGTGCACGCCGATCTTCACCATTTGTGCCGGCGAGGGATTGGCGTTGGCGCGCTGCACCGCCTGGGTCAGGCCCCAGCGCAGCAGCGAGGTACCGGCCGGCACATCTTCCTTGATCTGCTTGCCGACCCCGGCGACGTACTCGTCCTTCTTCCAGGACAGGGGTGGAATGCGCGGGGTGATGATGGCGGCGGCCAGACCGGCGACCACCACGGTCAGGTAGAAGGGCACGAACAGATGGTCGAGCTTCATGAAGCTGGTGATCAGCAGGCTGAAGGCAATCGAGGCGATGGAAAAGTTGGTGGCGATCACCGCCGCTTCCCGCGCGCTGTAGAAACCCTTGTGGTACTGCTGGGCGGTGATCAGCACGCCGACGGTGCCGGAGCCGAGCCAACTGGCGATGGCGTCGATGGCCGAGCGTCCGGGCAGGCCGAAGATCTTGCGAAACACATTGCGCACGATGGTGCCGATGAACTCCATCAGGCCGTAGTCGGTCAGCAGCGGCAGGATCAGACCGGCGACCAGGAAGAAGGTGATCAATACCGGCGCCAGGTCTTTCAATACCACCCCGCCGGTATTGGCGTTCCACACCCATTGCGGGCCGAACTGCCAGAACGTCATGGCCGCGAACAGCCCGCCGAGCACGCGCAGGGCGAGCCACAGCGGCGGCAGCACGAACAGCTCGTTCAGCGCGCGACGCTCGGTGAGCCAGCGTGGCTTGAGCAGACTGCCGAACAGGCCCAGCACTGCCGAGACGATCAGCAGTCCGGTGGCGATGGCGGGCAACTGATCGCTGACGGCAGCCTTGAGTGCATCGGCCATGACGCCGAGGCCGATGGTGACCTTTTCTTCGTAAACGATGGGAGTGAGAAACAGCAGCACGCCGAGCAGCGAGGGGATCAGGAAGATCAGTAACTGGCGCAGGCTGCAGGAGGTATCGGCCGGCGGCTGGTCATCCAGCAGCGGCATGGCTTCTTCGCGATTCATCTGGGCACCCTGATTTGTTGTTGTAGGGATATACCGGGCGACTCGCGGGGCGCCCGGATGGAGCAGTAAAAAGCGGCGGTCAGCGACGCTGAACCCCCGGAAGCACGCAGAGCATTTCGTACAGCAGGTTGGCGCCGAGCAGCGAGGTGTTGCCGGTGGTGTCGTAGGGTGGCGAGACTTCCACCAGGTCGCCGCCGATCAGGTCCAGACCTGCGCAACCACGGATGATCTCGATGGCCTGGATGGTGGTCAGGCCGCCGATTTCCGGGGTGCCGGTGCCGGGTGCCCAGGCCGGGTCGATGCCGTCGATGTCGAACGACAGGTACACCGGGCCGCCGCCGACCTTGTCGCGCACTTCGGCCATCAGCGGCTCCAGCGACTTGTGCCAGCATTCTTCGGCCTGCACCACGCGGAAGCCCTGCTTGCGGCTCCAGTTGAAGTCCTCGGCGGTGTAGCCCTGGGCGCGCAGGCCGATCTGCACCACACGCTGGCTGTCGAGCAGGCCTTCTTCCTGGGCGCGACGGAAGGTGGTGCCGTGGGCGATCTTCTCACCGAACATATGGTCGTTGACGTCGGCGTGGGCGTCGATATGCACCAGGCCGATCTTGCCGTACTTCTTGTGCAGGGCACGCAGGATCGGCAGGGTGATGGTGTGGTCGCCACCCAGGGTCAGCGGCTTGATGCCGTAGGAGGCGATCTCGTCGTAGGCCTCTTCGATGATGCGCACGGCGTCGAGCAGGTTGAAGGTGTTGATCGCCACGTCGCCGATATCGGCCACGTTCAGCGAGTCGAAGGGGGCGGCACCGGTGGCCATGTTGTACGGGCGGATCATCACCGACTGGGCGCGGATCTCGCGCGGGCCGAAGCGGGTGCCGGAGCGCAGCGAGGTGCCGATGTCCAGCGGCACGCCGACGAAGGCGGCGTCGAGCTGGCGTTTTTCCTCGGGGCTCTGGATATGCGGCAGGCGCATCATGGTGGCGATGCCGCCGAAGCGGGGCATTTCATTGCCGCCCAGGGGCTGGTGGAAGGTCTTGTCCATGGGTGGGCCTCAGGCTCGTTCTGGTTGTGGCCGGAGTCTTGACCGGCCAGGCGCTGGGAAAAATCGGCTGGGGCAAAAACTTACTTCAGAATTGTTTGAAGTAAAGCTGTAAGCCCCGTGCCAGCTGCGTTGACTGGCGGCGCAGATGATCCAGATGCGCACAGCGCACCCTACTGCTGGTAGCTGGGGTCGAGACGATCTAGCTTGCGCAGCCAGGCCTGCCACAGCAGTTGGCGCTGCCATTGCGCGCCCTGCAGCTGCTCGCAGGCATGCTGCGACAGGTGCGCCGGAATCTCGCTGCAGGCCTGGCCACCGCCGGTGGCGGCGAGCTGGATCTCGCAAGCGCGGTTCAGGTAATACATGACGTAGAAGGCGTCGGCCACGCTGGCGCCGACGCTGAGCAGGCCGTGATGGCGCAGCAGCAGGGCGATGTTGTCGCCCAGCGAGGCCTGGATACGCGCACGTTCGTCCAGGTCGAGCGCCACGCCCTCGTAGGCGTGGTAGCCCAGGCGCTGGTGAAACTCGGTGCTGATCTGGTTGAGCTGCAGCAGGCCGGCGTCCTGCGCCGCCACCGCCATGCCGGCCAGGGTATGGGTGTGGATCACGCAATGGGCGTCGTCGCGGGCCATGTGCACGGCGCTGTGGATGGTGAAACCGGCGACGTTGTAGGCGGCGTTGCCTTCGACCACCTTGCCGTGCATGTCCACCACGATCAGGTCGCTGGCGCGCACTTCCTCGAAGAACAGGCCGAAGGGGTTGATCAGGAAGCGCGGCTCGCCGTCGCCCGGCAGGCGCACGGAAAAGTGCGTATAGAGGGTGTCGTCCCAGCCGAACAGGGCAGCCAGGCGGTAGGCCGCAGCCAGGTCGCGGCGCAGGGTGGCGATATCGTTCATGCGTTCTCCAGGCCGATGAAGCGGCGTACGCGTTGGTGGTCGCCGGTGCGGATGGCGTCGGGCGAGGCGTCGAGCTGGACATGGCCGTCTTCCATGAACAGCACGCGGTCGGAGATCGACAGGGCGAAGTCCATCTCGTGGGTGACGATCAGCATGGTCATGCCTTCGCGGGCCAGGTCGCGGATCACCGCGAGCACGTCGCCCACCAGCTCCGGGTCAAGCGCCGAAGTGGGCTCGTCGAACAGCATGATGTCCGGCTGCATCGCCAGCGCGCGGGCGATGGCCACGCGCTGTTGCTGGCCGCCGGAGAGCTGGTGCGGATACTTGTCCGCGTGGGCCAGCAGGCCGACCTTGTTGAGCAGCGCCAGGGCTTGCCGGCGCAGTTCGGCGGTATCACCCAGACCGTGATAGCGCGGCGCGAGCAGCACGTTGTCAAGAATGGTGCGGTGCGGGAACAGGTTGAAACTCTGGAACACCATGCCGATGCGCCGCACGCCGTCGCGCTGGCGGCGGTTCTCGGGGCGGTCGCCGGCCTGGATGAAACTCTCGCCGAACAGCACGATCTCGCCTTCGTCGATACTTTCCAGACCGTTGACGGTACGAATCAGCGAGGTCTTGCCGGAGCCGGACGGGCCGATGATGGAAATCACCTCGCCAGGCTGCACGCTGAGGTCGATGCCCCTGAGCACATGGTGATCGCCGTAGTGCTTGTGGATGTTGCTCAGGTACAGCGCCGCCGGCGTGCCAGGCTCGCGAACCCGGGCGTTGCCGGCCGCCACCTGCGGCAGGCCACTGCGCAGTTTGGCCAGCTGGGCCTCGCCGAAGGTGCCCGGTTTGCGCCGGCCAAGGTCGAGGTGGCGCTCCAGGTACTGCAAACCCCAGCCGAACAGGCTGACGATCAGCACGTAGTAAACGGCTACGGCGCCGAGGGTTTCCAGTACCAGGAAGTTCTGCGCGTAAAGGCGCTGGCCGACCAGCAGCAGTTCGCTGAGGGAAATCACCGAGACCAGCGAGGTCAGCTTGACGATGGTCACGTACTCGTTGGTCAGGGTCGGCAGGGCGATGCGAAAGGCCTGCGGCACGACGATCAGCCGCTGCGTGCCGAGCCGGCCAATACCCAGGGCCCGGGCGGCCTCGCGCTGCCCTTTGGCCACCGAAAGCAGACCGCCACGGTGGATTTCCGCCATGTACGCCGCCTCGGTCAGCACCAGGGCGAACAGACCGGCGTAGAACGGATTGGACAGTACCTTGCCGCTGGCCGGGATGAGCTGCGGCAGGTTGTAGACGAAGATCAACAGTACCAACAGCGGCACGCTGCGGAAGAACCAGACGTAGATCGCGGCCGGTGCGCTGAGCCAACGGCTGGTGGCCTGCTTGGCACTGGCCAGGCCGAAACCGAGCACCAGGCCGAGCAGCCAGGCCAGGCTGCTGAGCTTCACCACCGTCCAGCACGCGGCCCAGAAGGCCGGCATGGAAAACAGGGAGAAGAAATAGCTCCATTCGAACGGCATGCGTTATCTCCGAGGGCTTCAGGCCGCAGGTGGACAGCTCCAGCCTGCGGCCTGTAGCTGCTTTTTAGGCTTCTTCCAGGTTGTATTTCTTCAGCAGTTCGGCGTATTCACCGCTGGCCTTGAAGTCGTCCAGCGCGGCTTTCAGGGCGTCGAGCAGTTGGGCATTGCCCTTCTTCACATAGATGCCCAACACCTGCGGGTAGATCGAATTCTTGGAGCTGATGGCGATGCGGCCCCGGGATGTTTCGACGATCAGCAGCGAGGCGGCGTCGATTTCCAGGTGCGCATGGATATGGCCGGAGAGCAGCGCCTGGGAGGTTTCCGAGGTGGTCGGGTACTGGTTGATGGTGATGGCGCCGGCGCCCTGTTCCTTGCAGTAGCCGTCGGAAACCTTCTGCAGTGCCGGAATCCACGAGGTGCCCTGTTGCAGGCCGACGGTCAGGCCGCACAGCTCTTCGGGGGTGGCGGGTTTGTTCGTGGCGTCGCTGCGCACCATGATCGCTGCGCCGGTCTTGGCGTAGGGAATGGCGTCGGCTTTCTCCAGGCGTTCGGGGAGGATGTACATGCCGGAGATGATGGTGTCGAAGCGGCCAGCGTCGAGGCCGAGGATCAGGTTGGGAAAGGTGATGTCGCTGAAGCTGGCGCTCAGCCCTAGCCGCTTGGCCAGAGCCGCCGAAACTTCCGGGTCGAAGCCTTTCACCTGGTCGCCTTCGTAGTATTCGAACGGTGGGTAGGTAATTTCCATGCCCACCTTCAGTTCGCCGCTGGCGATGGTCTTGGGTGTTTCGGCGGCGTGGGCGCTGGTGAACAGGCCGGCGAGGGTGCAGGCCATAGCCAGGGCGGTGGTGCGCAGCGGTTTACGGGTTGTCATTGTTAATCTCCGGATCAGGGCTTGTATTGGCAGCGTGGAAAGTCACAGCGCGCTCGGCTGGTGCTTCAGGTGGCCGAAGCTGGACGGTGCGCGGGCGCGTTCGGGCAGCTGCAACTGACCGTCCTCGACGCGCTTCTTGAGGTATTGGTAGGTCTGCAGCGCCTGGCTCCACATGTGCTCGCCGATGCTGATGGTTTCGTAGCACTGGCCGGCGGCCTCGAACTGCGGCAGCGGGCGGATCTGCGTGTGGTAGTCGCAGGCATAGAAGAACGGGAAGGAGTAGCGCTCCTGGCTTACCTTGCGCACGCGGTGCGAGGTGGCGACGAAGGTGCCGGCGCTCATCACCTCGAGCATGTCGCCGATATTGACGACGAAGGTACCGTCGCGCGGCGGTGCGTCGATCCACTGGCCGAGGTCGTTCATTACCTCCAGCCCCGGGCGGTCGGCGAGCAGGATGGTGAAGCACTCGTAGTCGGTATGGGCACCGATGCCGGGTGCATCATGGGCATCGCCGTCGAAGGGGTAGTGGATCAGGCGCAGCTTCGACGGCGGGAACCTGGCCATCTCGTCGAAGGTGTTTTCCGGCAGGCCGAGGGCCAGGGCGAAGCCACGGAACAGCGTGCGGCCGAGCTGGAAGATGCGCGCGTAGTAGGCCTGCACCGATTCCTTGAACGCGGGCAGGCTGGGCCAGTCGTTGGGCCCCAGCAGCGGCGTGCCGGCCAGTACCAGCGGGTTGTCGGCGGGCACCTCGAAGCCGATGTCGAAGGCTTCCTTGTGATCCGGCTTGCCGGCGCTGTAGCGCTCCTCACCCTCGGGTACGAAGCCCTTGTGGCTGGCCGAAGTGCCGATGTAATGGCGCATCTTGGCGTCCAGCGATTGCGCAAAGTAGTCCTCGGCGGCGCGGTGCAGGCCGTCGATCAGCATCTGCTCGATGCCATGGCCACTGATATAGAGAAAGCCCACCTCACGGGCGGCGCGGCCCAGTTCTTCGGCCACGGCCAGGCGTGCGGCCGGGTCGTGGCTGAACAGGCCGGCGATGTCGACCACGGGGATTTCGGTGAAATGC
>CAMPIF010000240.1 GCA_946886245.1 Ectopseudomonas composti
TTTCAATATGGAAGTGCAACCGCAACTGGTACTGCTGCAGAAGACCCTGCTCAACATCGAAGGTCTGGGCCGCCAGCTCTACCCCGATCTGGATCTGTGGAGCACCGCGCAGCCCTTCCTCGAACGCTGGATGCGCGAGCGCATCAGCCCGCTGCATCTGCTGCGCAACCTGCAGCAACAGGCCGAGCAGGTGCCGCACCTGTCACAGATCGCCCGCGACACCCTGGAGCGTCTGCAGCAGCCGGTACAGGTCCGGACCAGCGCACCGCACGACCACTGGACGCTGCGCCTGCTTGGCGCCGCGCTGATCGGCGCCGGCGCCATGCAAGGCCTGGCCCCCCTGCTGGCCACCTGGCCAGCCTGGCTGATGGTCGGCGGCGGGCTCTATCTGGTGCTGCGCCGATAGCCAGTTGGCTGCGGCACTGGCACACTGAGTGAATTCACGGGCCGCGACCCGGCGAAACAGACACGGAATACCGATGAACGATTGGCTCGATGACATCCACTGGAACGAAGACGGCCTGGTACCGGCCATCGCCCAGGACCACCAGAGCGGGCGCATCCTGATGATGGCCTGGATGAACCGCGAATCCCTCGCCCTCACCGTACGCGAACAACGCGCCATCTACTGGTCGCGCTCGCGTGGCAAGCTGTGGCGCAAGGGCGAGGAATCCGGCCATGTGCAGAAACTGCACGAGCTGCGGCTGGATTGCGACGCCGATGTCATCGTGCTGATGGTCGAACAGCTGGGCGGCATCGCTTGCCACACCGGTCGCGAAAGCTGCTTCTATCGGGTATACGAGAATGGCGGCTGGAAAACCGTCGACGCGGTGCTGAAAGATCCGCACGCCATCTATGCAGGACACAGCCATGAGTGACACCCTGAGCCGCCTGGCCGAGGTGCTGGAGTCGCGCAAGGGCGCAGCAGCCGACAGCTCCTACGTCGCCAGCCTGTATCACAAGGGTCTGAACAAGATTCTGGAAAAGGTCGGCGAGGAATCGGTGGAAACCATCCTCGCCGCCAAGGACGCCGCCGCCAGCGGTGACTGCAAGGACCTGATCTACGAAACCGCCGACCTGTGGTTCCATAGCCTGGTCATGCTCGCCGCCCTCGGCCAGCATCCCCAGGCTGTACTGGATGAACTGGATCGCCGTTTCGGCCTCTCCGGGCACGCGGAAAAAGCCGCGCGACCGCAATCCGAATAAACCTTCATTACGGAGTACATATCATGGGTTTTGGCGGTATCAGCATCTGGCAACTCCTGATCATCCTGCTCATCGTGGTCATGTTGTTCGGCACCAAGCGCCTGAAGAGCCTGGGCTCGGATCTGGGCGACGCGATCAAGGGCTTCCGTAAATCGATGGACAATGGCGAAGCCGAGAAACCGGCAGTCGAAGAGCCCAAGGGCCAGACCATCGACGCCCAGGCACGCAAGGTCGAAGAGCCAGCGAAGAAAGACTAAGCCATGTTCGACATCGGTTTTACCGAACTGCTGCTGGTCGGTCTGGTGGCACTGGTGGTGCTCGGCCCTGAGCGCCTGCCAGGCGCCGTGCGCACGGCCAGCCTGTGGATCGGCCGGATCAAGCGCAGTTTCAACTCGATCAAGGCCGAGGTGGAACGCGAGATCGGCGCCGATGAAATTCGCCGTCAGTTGCATAACGAGCGGATTCTCGAACTCGAGCGGGAAATGCAGGCGATGAAGCAGGACATTCTCGGCACCGGTAAAAGCGACGACCCGCCAGCGCAGAGCAGTGCCAAACCGACTGCCGACACGGCCCCGAGCGTTCAGGACAAGAATCCCCAGCCATGAGCAATAATCCACAAGCCGACCAGGAAATGCCCCTGGTCTCGCACCTGGCCGAGCTGCGTACTCGCCTGTTGCGCTGTGTAGTGATCATCCTGCTGATCTTCGCCGGCCTGTTCTACTTCGCTCAGGATATCTACGCCCTGGTCGCGGCGCCGCTGCGCGCCTATCTGCCAGAAGGCGCGACCATGATCGCCACAGGGGTCGCCTCGCCGTTTCTGACGCCCTTCAAGCTGACCCTGATGTGCGCGCTGTTTCTCGGCATGCCGGTGATCCTGCACCAGATCTGGGGTTTCATCGCACCGGGGCTGTACACCCATGAGCGGCGCATCGCGGTGCCGCTGCTGATTTCCAGTATCTTTTTGTTCTACGCCGGCATGGCCTTCGCCTATTTCGTGGTGTTCCCGATCATGTTCGGCTTCTTCGCCAGCGTGACCCCGGAAGGCGTGGCGATGATGACCGACATCGGTCAGTACCTGGACTTCGTCCTGACGCTGTTCTTCGCCTTTGGCGTGGCCTTCGAGATTCCTATCGCCACCTTCCTGCTGATCTGGGTTGGCATTGTCGACGTCGCCACCCTGCGCAAGAGCCGTCCCTATGTGATCGTCGGCTGCTTCGTGGTCGGCATGGTGCTGACGCCGCCAGACGTGTTCTCGCAGACCCTGTTGGCCGTACCGATGTGGCTGCTGTTCGAGACCGGCGTGCTGGCTGGCGCGCTGGTCAAGCGCAAGCGCGACGAGGAACTGGCCGAAGAAGAAGAAGAAGAAGCCAAGCCCGAAGACCAACCGCCCGCGCCCCTGCCGTGAACCTGCTGCTGCTGGAAGACGCCGACTTCGTCGACGGCGATCGGGCTCGCCTCAGTGGCAGGCGTCTGAAACATCTGCATGACGTGCATCGCGCCGAAACCGGTGACCGACTGCGCGTCGGTCGCCTTGGCGGGTTGATGGGCGACGGCCGACTGATCGCCCTGGATGCCGAACATGCCGAACTGCAAGTCAGTCTCGAGCAACCGCCACCGGCCAAGCTCGCGCTGACCCTGATCCTCGCCCTGCCCCGCCCGAAGATGCTCAAGCGCGTGCTGCAGACGGTCAGCGCCATGGGCGTGGCGCGCCTGGTACTGGTCAACAGCTATCGCGTGGAGAAGAGCTTCTGGCAGACGCCGTTTCTCGAGGCCGAGGCCATTCGCGAACAGCTGATCCTTGGCCTGGAGCAGGCACGCGACACGGTGCTGCCCGAGGTGAGCATCGAGAAACGCTTCAAGCCCTTCGTCGAGGATCGCCTACCGGCCCTGGCAGCGGGAACGCTTGGCCTGACCGGCCACCCCGGTGATTACCCGGCCTGCCCGCGTGCCGTCGGGCAGCCCGTGACCCTGGCCATCGGCCCGGAAGGCGGCTGGATTCCCTACGAAGTCGAGCTGCTGCGCGAAGCCGCAGGCCTGCAACCGGTGCAGCTTGGCGAGCGCATTCTGCGGGTGGAGACGGCAGTGCCGGCGTTGCTGGCCAGGCTGTTCTGATGCCTCCTTGGGCGGTGGACAAGCTTCGCGTTGTCCACCCTACGCACTGACTGGTAGTTGCGGCTAAAGCCTCTCCCACAACAACGTGGGAGGGACTTCAGCGCTGTAGGGCGGACTCAGGAGCGCCAGCGAACAGCCCGCCAAGCACGCCATACAGATGACTCAAACCTCCAGCAGGAAAGTCACCGGCCCGTCGTTGACCAGGTGCACCTGCATATTGGCGCCGAAGCGTCCGGTGCCGACCTGCGGGTGCCGGGCCTTGGCCATTTCGACCAGAGCATCGAACAGCGCCGCGCCCTGAGCAGGTGGCGCGGCACTGGAGAAGCTGGGGCGCATGCCGCTTTGAGTGTCGGCTGCCAGGGTGAACTGCGAGACCAGCAATAGCCCGCCTTGCACGTCCGTCAGCGAGCGGTTCATCTTGCCTGCCTCGTCGCCGAACACGCGATAGTTCAGCAGCTTGTGCAAGGCACGGGACAGGCTGGCCTGATCATCCTGCGGCTCGATGCCGACCAGCGCCAGCAGGCCCTGATCGATGCTGCCCAGCACCTCGCCTTCGACCTCGACCCTTGCTGCGCTGACGCGCTGGAGCAGCAGCTTCATGCATCCTCCGGCGGCATGTCGAGCAGGCGCCGGGCCATCTGTTCGGCCGCGCGGATCAGCGCATCGGTGATACCGGGCTCCGCTGCCGAATGGCCGGCGTCGCGGATGATCTGCAGCTCGCTGTTGGGCCAGGCCTGATGCAGCGCCCAGGCGTTATCCAGCGGGCAGATGGCATCGTAGCGGCCATGCACGATGATGCCCGGCAAGTGAGCGATCTTCGGTATGTCACGGAGCAGCTGATTGGGTTCGAGGAAGGCGTCGTTGACGAAGTAGTGGCACTCGATACGGGCGATGGACAGCGCCCGGTGCGCCTCGCTGAAACGATCGACTACCTGGGTATTGGGACGCAGGGTGGCGGTGCGCCCTTCCCAGGTCGACCAGGCCTTGGCTGCATGCATCTGGGCAATCTGGTCGGCGCCCGTCAGGCGCTTGTAGAAGGCCTGCATCAGGTCGCCACGCTCCTCGACCGGGATGGGCGCCACGTAATCTTCCCAGTAATCGGGGAACAGACGGCTGGCGCCTTCCTGATAGAACCAGCTGAACTCCTGCGGCCGGCACAGGAAGATGCCACGCAGGATCAGCCCATGCACGCGCTGCGGATGCGCCTGTGCATAGGCCAACGCCAGGGTCGAGCCCCAGGAGCCGCCGAACAGCACGAACTTGTCGATGCCCAGGTGTTCACGAATACGTTCGATATCGGCGATCAGCGCCTGGGTGGTGTTGTTCTCGAGGCTCGCGTGCGGGGTGGAACGGCCACAGCCACGCTGGTCGAAGGTGACGATGCGATACAGGGCAGGATCGAAGTAACGGCGGCTGGCTGAATCGCAACCGGCGCCAGGGCCGCCATGGATGAACAGTACCGGCAACCCGTCCGCAGAGCCACTCTCGTCGATGTACAGCACGTGCGGTTGCTCGACCGCCAGTTCATGGCGCGCGTAGGGTTTGATCTCCGGGTACAAAGTCTGCATGGTTGGCTCCTGTTGGCTGGGCTACAACTGCCGTGTTCCACTCTGCCCGGCATCATAACCATGAAAAGGAAGTTCAGCATGTCGATGCGTCATCTGGCCTGGTCGCTGTTTATGTCCTTCACCCTCCTGCTCGCCGGCTGCGGCGGTCATGACGACCCGCAGGCTGCTCTGGAGGCGGCCGTACAGCAGTTGCAGGACAACATCGAGGCCAAGAGCACCGGTGCGGTGCTGGAGCAGTTGCATGGCGACTTCCTGGCCCGCCAGGAACTCGACCGTGAGTGGGCCAAGCGCACCATGACCCTGCTGTTCCTGCGCCACAAGAACATCAAGGTCATCGCACTGGGCAAGAACAGCTGGATCGACGCCGCCATCAGCAGCAAGGGCTATACCGAAGCCCAGGTCGGCCTGAGCGGCGCCGAGGGGTTGATCCCCGACAGCGCGCGGCACTACTCGGTGAAGCTGGAATGGTGGCTCGACGGCGACCAATGGAAACTGGCGCGCCTGGACTGGGAGTGACGACGTAGCCGGATGCAATCCGGGGGAAAATCCCCGGATTGCATCCGGGCTACAGCGGGATCAATCGGCCTGGCGCCAGATCAGATCTGACGTGACGTAGCCCTGCTCGCGCGCGACGCTGAGCAGCTTGTCGCGGGTTTCCTGATCCACCTCAGGGGTGCGCGACAGCAGCCACAGGTACTTGTGCTCCGGGTGACCGACCAGCGCCACGCGGTAATCCTCGTCATGGTAGATCACCCAGTAGTCGCCCTTGATCGGCAGCAGCTTGCTGGCCCAGTTGTCGAAGCGCACCCACAGCTTGTCGGTTTGCCCTTCGACCTGAGGCTCGGCGACTCCCTTGGCCTCGATCCACTCACCGTCCTTGTCGCGGCAGCGGTTGCTCACGTCGATGCGGCCATCGTCACGCAGGCCATAGTGCGCCTGCGACTGCACGCAGTTGCGCTGGAAGAACATCGGCAAACGTGCCAGTTCGTACCAGGTGCCCTGGTAGCGCTGCAGGTCGACCTGCATGGTCTGCGGTGGCGGTTTGGAGATGCTGCCGGTACCGGAGTTGGCACAGCCTGCGAGGGCGAGAATGGCGCTGGCGATTAGGATCGAACGCATGGAAGCTCCTGTTTACTTGAGTCCCTTGCCGGAGAACAGCATGACCTTGTCCCCGGCGTACTGGACACTGATATAGGCCTTGTCGTCACCCCAGGTGCAGCTGGTCACCCCCAGAGCGCCGGCACACTCGCCCGGCGCACCGAGCAGGCTTTCCACTTCCTGCTTGCTCATGCCCGCCTTGAGCTTGGAATAGTTGTCCTGATTGATCTTGCTGCAGGCGGCGAGCAGACAGCAGGCGAGCAACGCGACGATACGCATCGACATGGATGAAGCTCCTGATGGGAAGGTGCCAGCAAGCTTGGCATAGCCGGCGATGACTTGCCCGCTTGGAGTTCAGAAACGCGAGCCGGGTTCCCGCAGGAAGGCTTGCTCTTCGTCAGTGGAGGCACGCCCCAGAATCGCGTTGCGATGAGGAAAGCGAGCGAAACGGGCAATCACCCGCTGATGACGCTCGGCGAAATCGAGGAAATTGGCGAACAGCGGCCGCTCATCGGCAGCGGCTTCGTTCAGCAGATCCGCAAACAACTCGATCGCGCGGTCCTGCAACGGCAGATCTTCGGCGTGCTCGAAGACCAGATAGGCAAAGACGCGCTGGATCGGCGTCAGCCTGCGATCCCAGCCGCGATTCAGACCATCGCGCAACAGCGGCCGAGCCAGGCTGTCGCCGGCAAAGGCCCGCGGCGTATCGCGAAAGATCATGCGCGGCAGCTGATCGAGCAGGATCAGC
>CAMPIF010000241.1 GCA_946886245.1 Ectopseudomonas composti
CACCATCGCCAACATGGCCCCGGAATACGGCGCCACCTGCGGCTTCTTCCCGGTGGACGACATCACCCTCGGTTACCTGCGCCTGTCCGGCCGCCCGGACGCCACCGTGCAACTGGTCGAGGCCTACAGCAAGGCCCAGGGTCTGTGGCGTGAGCCAGGCGAAGAGCCCGTGTTCAGCGACAGCCTGAGCCTGGACATGGGCAGCGTCGAAGCCAGCCTGGCCGGGCCCAAGCGCCCGCAGGATCGCGTCTCGCTGGGCCAGGTCAACCAGGCCTTCGACGACTTCGTCGGCCTGCAGCTCAAGCCGAGCGCCAAGGAAGAGGGTCGCCTGCTCAGCGAAGGCGGCGGCGGCACGGCCGTCGGCGGCGACAAGCAGAGCGGCGAAATCGACTACCAGGACGACGGCCATACTCATCGCCTGAAAGACGGCGCCGTGGTGATCGCCGCCATCACCTCCTGCACCAACACCTCCAACCCCAGCGTGATGATGGCCGCCGGCCTGCTGGCCAAGAAGGCGGTGGAAAAAGGCCTGCAGCGCCAGCCCTGGGTGAAGAGCTCGCTGGCCCCCGGCTCCAAGGTGGTCACCGAGTACTTCAATGCCGCAGGCCTGACGCCCTATCTGGAGAAGCTCGGCTTCGACCTGGTGGGCTACGGCTGCACCACCTGCATCGGCAACTCCGGCCCGCTGCGCGAGCCCATCGAGAAGGCCATCACCCAGGCCGACCTGACCGTCGCCTCGGTGCTCTCCGGTAACCGCAACTTCGAGGGTCGCGTGCACCCGCTGGTGAAAACCAACTGGCTGGCGTCGCCGCCCCTGGTGGTCGCCTATGCCCTGGCCGGGAGCGTGCGCCTCGACCTGACGAGCGACGCCCTCGGCACCGGCAAGGACGGTCAGCCGGTCTATCTGAAGGACATCTGGCCGACCCAGGCCGAGATCACCCAGGCCATCGCCCAGGTCGACACCGCCATGTTCCGCAAGGAATACGCCGAAGTCTTCGCCGGCGACGAGAAATGGCAGGCCATCGCCGTGCCCAAGGCCGACACCTACGCCTGGCAGGGCGACTCCACCTATATCCAGCATCCACCGTTCTTCGAGGACATCGCCGGCGATCCGCCACGTATCACCGATATCCGCCAGGCGCGCATCCTCGCCCTGCTCGGCGACTCGGTGACCACCGACCATATCTCGCCAGCCGGCAACATCAAGGCCGACAGCCCGGCCGGGCGCTATCTGCGCGAGCACGGCGTCGCCCAGGCCGACTTCAACTCCTACGGCTCACGCCGGGGCAACCACGAAGTGATGATGCGCGGCACCTTCGCCAACATCCGCATCCGCAATGAAATGCTCGGCGGCGAGGAAGGCGGCAACACCCTGCACGTGCCCAGCGGCGAGAAACTGGCGATCTACGACGCGGCCATGCGTTACCAGGCCGAAGGCACGCCGCTGCTGATCATCGCCGGCAAGGAGTACGGCACCGGCTCCAGCCGCGACTGGGCGGCCAAGGGCACCAACCTGCTAGGGGTCAAGGCGGTGATCGCCGAAAGTTTCGAGCGCATCCACCGCTCCAACCTGGTGGGCATGGGCGTGCTGCCGCTGCAGTTCAAACCCGGTATCGACCGCACCAGCCTCAAGCTGACCGGCAAGGAAGTAATGGCCATCGAAGGCCTGGAAGGCGTCGAGCTGCGCCCGCAGATGCCACTGACGCTGATCATCACCCGCGAAGACGGCACGCACGAGGAAGTCGAAGTGCTGTGCCGTATCGACACCCTCAACGAGGTCGAGTACTTCAAGGTCGGCGGCATCCTGCACTACGTGCTGCGCCAGATGATCGCCAACTGATGCACCTGCCCTGCCGCCACTGGCGGCAGGGCCTCCTTATCCGTCGAGCCAGAGATGGCCAACGCCGCGACAGAAACGTGACGCCGTTCAAAAAGCGTTTACACTCGCCGAAAATGGATTCAGCCCTCAACTTCGCCGCTCGCCGGCCGATGACAGGGCATTACAACGACGGATACCTGCCATGCGTAACAACCAGCCGGTCACTCAGCGTGAGCGCACCTTTCCTGCACAACAACGCCTGATATCCACCACCGACCTCAAAGGACAAATCAGCTACTGCAACGACGCCTTCGTCGAAGTCAGCGGCTTCACGCGCGAAGAACTGCTGCGCGCGCCACATAACATCGTGCGTCACCCTGACGTGCCGTCCGCCGTGTTCGAGCACATGTGGACGACCCTGAAGAAGGGCCGCCCGTGGATGGGCATCGTCAAGAACCGCTGCAAGAACGGCGACCACTACTGGGTCAACGCCTACGTCACGCCCGTGACCGAGAACAACCAGGTTGTCGGCTACGAATCCGTCCGTATCAAACCGACCGCCGAGCAGGTGCGCCGCGCCGAAACGCTGTACGCCCGCCTCAACGCCGGCAAATCGGCCGTACCGGCCAGCAACCAGTGGCTGCCCATCGTCCAGGCGTGGATGCCCTTCATCCTGGTCAGCCAGATCGGCTTCATGATCGGCCACTGGATGGGCAGCAACTGGGGCTTTATCCTCGCTGCCGTGCTCTCGGTGCCGCTGGGTCTGGCTGGCATCGCCTGGCAGACGCGCGGCGTCAAACGCCTGCTGCGCCTCGCCGAGCAAACCACTTCCGACCCGCTGATCGCGCAGATGTACACCGACAGCCGTGGCGCCGAAGCACGCCTGGAAATGGCCATGCTCAGCCAGGAAGCGCGCCTGAAAACCTTCCTCACCCGCCTGCAGGACACCGCCGAGCAACTGACCCTGCAAGCGCGTGAAGCCGACAAGCTGGCGCACAACAGCTCGGCCGGCCTCGAGCGCCAGCGCAGCGAGACCGAGCAGGTTGCCACCGCCGTCAACGAAATGGCCGCCACCACTCTGGAAGTGGCCAGCAACGTCGCCCGCACCGCCATCGCCACCCAGGAAGCCAACCGCCTGACCAGCGAAGGCCGCACCATCGCCGCAGAAACCCGCGAAGCCATCCAGCGCCTGTCGCAATCGGTGGGCGACACCGGCGAGACGGTTACCCGCCTGGCCCAGGACAGCAGCGAGATCGGCGGCGTGGTCGACGTGATCAAGGGCATCGCCGACCAGACCAACCTGCTCGCCCTCAACGCCGCCATCGAAGCCGCCCGCGCCGGCGAAATGGGCCGTGGCTTCGCCGTGGTGGCCGACGAGGTGCGTTCGCTGGCGCAACGCACCGCCGAGTCCACCGAACAGATCCACGCACTGATCGCCAAACTGCAGCGCACTGCCGAAGAAGCCGTACTGACCATGGAAATCGGCCGCAAGCAGGCCGATGAAGGCGTCGAGCGCGTGCTGCAGGCCGATCAGGCGCTGTCCGGCATCAGCGACTCGGTGGCCAATATCGCCGACATGGCCAACCAGATCGCCGCAGCGGCGGAAGAGCAAAGCGCCGTCGCCGACGAGATCAACCAGAACATCACCACCATCGCCCAACTGGCAGACCAGACCGCCGGCGAAGCCAACGATACCGCCAAACTCAGCGAAGCCCTGACCAACACCGCACAGGGCCAATACGCCCTGGTCGAACGCTTCAACCGCTGAAACGAAAGGCGCAGCGGCTCACCGCTGCGCCTTCCCCTCCCCACCCCGCTTTTTGTAGGAGCGAGCTTGCTCGCGATCTTTCCTACGCCCTTCCCGACCATCCCCGCTTTCGCATAATTGACACTTGCCAGCCGTTATACGACATGGTGTATAACCTCCCAAACACCCCATCGCCTCGCTACCTCCCGCGAGCTAGAGAAGGATCTTGAAAATGGCCAGGAAGGTTATCCACAAAAATCGCCCGCAGGTTATGCACCATTTGGTGTCTATTTATAGTTAGGCCAAGAACATGCGCACACAACCATCTGTTGGTTACGTCAAAGATACTGGGACACCTATGGGGCGAGGTGTTTACGCCAGCCGGCCAATAACCTCTGGAGAAACTATAGAAATATGTCCAGTCATACTGATATCGGGAAACTTTGATGACCTACCCATGGAAATTCGCCGTATCGTTTTCGACTGGTCCGTTCTAGCAAAGACTGAAGGCGTTCATGCAATTGCCCTTGGATACGGCAGTATGTACAACCACGCAAATCCAGCAAACTTACGCTACGAGGCATGCGGTGGAGGTCAGTTTCTTCGATTCACGGCCGTCACTCCGATCGCTCAAGAAGCAGAGTTGACCGTGAACTACAACGCATTTGGGGGCTATCCGACCTCCGATGAAGACACTTGGTTTGAAAGTGTAGAAGTAGAACTAATAACGCGTAATTCAGAACTACCGCAAGCCTAATATGTGATATTCAAAATGTTCGCTTCGCTCACTGGGACGGGCTAAAGCCCGCCCTTAACCAAACGTTAGGAACTACGTATGTTCGAGTACCGCATTCACTATCTGGCTGACTGTGATGACGCCAACTGGAAAAAATACAGTTCAGAAATTCAGTTAAAAGTCGGCAACATCATTGATCTTGCTCGCGACTTTCATCATGTTGTTTGCGCTATAAAGCCCCAAAAGACCGGAACAAGAATTGACGCTTCAAAATTAGCTCAACATCCTGAAGAAGCACTGCTCCTAGCCCAGCAAGACGAATATTTTTAAAAAAGAAGGTAGCAGTAACGCCTAACTAGCGAAAAAAAAATCGCTCGCCCCGCTCACTGCGGGCGATCCGAAGCCTACGCTTTAACCATGCACCAGATACCTATCGAGCCACCACATGAATAATCAGAAAATAGTAGTCCTGACCATCATCTTTGGTTTCGTCTCCTTATCTATATATAGCTGGTTCCCCACACCTGAGACAAAAGACTTAATTCGACTGACAATAAACTGCATTCTGTGCTGGTTTCTCTATAGAGGCGCAAACTGGTCGAGATGGGTTATGGCAGTGCTATCATTACTAGCAAGCGTCACTACAGCCACCATGCTTTTAAAAATACCAGCCCAAACAGCAGAACAGATAACAACTATGATTGGGTTAACCGTAATGTTCATCTTTTACAGCACAGCAGCCTTCGTTCTAATCAGCCAAAAATTCATCAAGACCCATTTCATTTCAACCGAAACCTGACAATGCATCCAAATCACTCTCAATATTCACTGAGAAGGGCCAAAGCCCGGCCCTTAACCAATGCGCGGTAACAATCCCAATGCCTTTCCCAACCGATGAACACCAAGCCCTTCTAAACGTTAAAGGCGTAGGCCCTACTGTCGTGCAGCGACTCGAACAGATCGGCATAAACTCCTTGCAGGAATTGGCCGAAGCCAGCGTCAGCGATATCGTCACGGCGGTAGCCGGTCAGCTGGGCTCGACCTGCTGGAAAAACAGCCCGCAAGCACGCGCAGCTATTCAGGCGGCCATCGATCTGGCCAAATCACGTCAGTAACCTCCCTCTCTTTCATTGCCAAGGAACCCGGCATGCCTGCTCACGAGAAGATCAATTACGTCGAATACCCCAGCCGCGATCTGCCGGCCACCAAGGCCTTCTTCCAGGCCGCTTTCGGCTGGCGATTCACGGACTACGGCCCCGATTACGCAGCCTTCGCCGACGAAGGCCTGGATGGCGGTTTCTTCAGCGCCGAGATGTCCGCGCGCAGCGACAACGGCAGCGCGCTGATCGTGTTCTACAGCGCACAGCTGGAAGACACTCTGGCCAAGGTCGAGGCCGCCGGTGGGGAAATCGTCAAACCGATATTCTCCTTCCCCGGCGGCAGACGCTTTCACTTCGTCGAGCCGGGCGGCAACGAGTTTGCCGTGTGGTCGGAGCCGGACGGTCAGTAGTGGACCTCGGAAGCCAGCAACCGTCGTCTCGCGCAGACGGTGCAAAAGAGCAGAGGTCAGCTGATTCCAGTGCACGATGCCGTCGCTCTGCTGCGAACGCTTCCGACGCTGTCCGATGCCCGTTACGTGCGTGAGCTGGTGCTACCGGCCATCGCCGATGAGCGCTTCTGAATACAAGGAAACCCATGTCTGATCTCTCCGTGACACTGACAACCAATCGCCTCCTGCTGCGTCCTCTGCAAGCAGCGGACGCACCAACGCTGTTCGCGATCTTTTCCGATCCACAGGTCATGCAGTACTGGAATACCCCACCCTGGACCACCGAGGCCATGGCGCAGGACTTCATCCGCGCCGAGCAACAGGCCATGCACGATGGCCAACGCCTGACCCTGGCTATCGTCGACAGGGAAAGCGCCGAGCTGATAGGCAAATGCCTGCTGTTCAACTATCAGCCGGAGTCACGCCGCGCGGAGATCGGTTTTGGCATCGCCTCCTCTGCCTGGGGCAAGGGTTACGTTCAGGAAGCGGCCGGTGAGCTACTACGCCACGGGTTCGAAACCCTGGAGCTCAATCGCGTCGAATCCGAGATCGACCCGACCAATACCGCCTCCGGCCGCGCGCTTGAACGTTTGGGGTTCAGCCAGGAAGGATTGCTACGCCAGCGCTGGATCATCGACGGACAGGTCTCGGACTCGGCACTCTTTGGGCTACTGAGAGACGATTGGCGCAGCCGCGATAATCACCGGTAAACCGTTAGCAACAGGTGAATCCATGCAGAGAATCGACCATATCCGCCTGATGGCGCGCTACAACAGCTGGATGAACGAACGGCTCTACACAGCGGCTTCCACCCTGCCTGACGAAGCGCTGAGTGCCGAGCGGGGTGCGTTATTCGGCTCGATCCTCGGC
>CAMPIF010000242.1 GCA_946886245.1 Ectopseudomonas composti
CGATCACCCGGTCGCGGCCGTCCATGCAGAAGTCGACGTCGAAGTCGGGCATGGACACCCGCTCGGGGTTGAGGAAGCGCTCGAACAGCAGGTCATAGGCCAGCGGATCGAGATCGGTGATCTTCAGCACGTAGGCCACCAGCGAACCGGCGCCCGAACCACGGCCCGGCCCGACCGGCACGCCGTTGTTCTTGGCCCACTTGATGAAGTCCATCACGATCAGGAAGTAACCGGGAAAGCCCATCTGGATGATGATGTCGAGTTCGAAGTTGAGGCGATCGATGTAGACCTGCCTCTTGGCCTCATAGTCCGGGATGTCCTTGGGCAGCAGAACTTCGAGACGCTCCTCCAGGCCCTCGAACGAGGCATGGCGCAGGTAGTCGTCGATGCCCATGCCATTGGGCGTGGGGAAATCCGGCAGAAAGTATTTGCCGAGCTGCACATCGATATTGCAGCGCTTGGCGATCTCGACGGTGTTCTCCAGTGCCTCGGGCAGGTCGGAGAACAGCTCCCACATTTCCTCGGCGCTTTTCAGGTACTGCTGATCGGAGTAATGCCGTGGCCGGCGCGGGTCGTCGAGGGTACGACCTTCACCGATGCAGACGCGGGTTTCGTGCGCCTCGAAGTCGCCCTGCTTGATGAAGCGCACGTCGTTGGTCGCCACCAGCGGCGCCTCGACACGATCGGCCAGCGCCACCGCCGCGTGCAGGTACTCTTCGTCGCCAACTCGGCTGGTGCGCTGCACTTCCAGATAGAAACGATCCGGGAACGCGGCCATCCATTCACGCAGGCGCGTTTCGGCCAGCGCTTCGTCACCGGCCAGCAGCGCCTGACCGACTTCGCCTTCACGCGCACCAGAGAGCGCGATGAGGCCTTCTGCGGCGCCCTTGACCCAGTCACGCTGGATGATCACCAGGTCGTTGCTCTGCCCTTCGGCCCAGCCACGGGAAATCAGTTCGGTGAGGTTGCGGTAGCCCTTGGCGTTCATCGCCAGCAGGGTCAGGCGCGTCAGCGGACCGTCTTCCTCGGCGCTGGCCATCCAGATATCGGCGCCGCAGATCGGCTTGACCCCGGCGCCCATGGCCGTCTTGTAGAACTTCACCAGCGAGCACATGTTGCTCATGTCGGTAACCGCCACCGCCGGCATGCCGGCCCCGGCGACGGCCTTGATCAGCGGTTTGACCCGCACCAGGCCATCGACCAGGGAGTATTCGGTGTGCAGACGCAGGTGGACGAACGCGTGAGTCATGGGCGGCCTTGCAGGTGAAAACGACAAAGCGCGGATTGTAGCAGGTAGGGCGGCCCGGATCGCCGTCCGCTCGTAGCGCAGCGAACAGTCCGCCGAACCATGTCGAATCCATCCGTCACAGCACGCACCATCGAAACACCAGTGGCGTACTGCTTCGCGACGACTACAAGGATGTAGGAGGTAGAGCGGCGCAGGAGGCCAAAGCCGAGTACGCCCTACACGGCCCCCAGCAGTGCGCGCACCGGGGCGAAGGAACGACGATGAATCGGTGTAGGTCCCAGGCGTATCAGCGCTTCGAGATGAACCGGCGTGGGGTAGCCCTTGTGACCGGCGATGCCGTAACCGGGATAGAGACGATCCATCTCGAGCATCTCGCGGTCACGACTGACCTTGGCCAGGATCGAAGCCGCGGCGATGGCCGGTACCCGGCTGTCGCCCTTCACGACCGGGGCGCTCGGCACCGCCAGCTGCGGGCAACGATTGCCGTCGATCAGTGCCAGTCTCGGCGTCACGCTCAGCCCTTCGACGGCGCGCTGCATCGCCAGCATGGTGGCATGCAGGATATTCAGGCGGTCGATCTCTTCCACCTCGGCGCGGGCGATGCACCAGGCCAGAGCCTTCTCGCGAATCTCGTCGAACAGCGCTTCACGACGCGCCTCGGAGAGTTTCTTCGAGTCGTTCAGGCCGATAATCGGGCGCGCAGGGTCGAGGATGACCGCAGCCGTGACCACGGCACCGCAGAGCGGGCCACGGCCCACTTCATCGACGCCGGCGACCAGCTCCTCGACCAGGGTGAAGTCCAATCCCAGCTGCATCAGACTCGCCCAGCGAGCTTGAGCACCGCATCGGCCGCCGACAACGAGGCATCGCGACGCAGCGCGCGGTGAATCACGTCGAAGCCTTCAGTCTGCACCTGCCCACCGTCGATCAGCGGTGCCACGGCCTGGGCCAGCGCCTCTGGCGTCGCCGCATCCTGAATCAGCTCGGGGACCAACAGACGCTCGGCCAGCAGATTGGGCAGCGAGATATAGGGGCTCTTCACCAGGCGCTTGAGGATGCGGTAGGTCAGCGGCGCTACACGGTACGCCACCACCATCGGCCGTTTGTACAGCAGCGCTTCCAGGGTCGCGGTACCCGAAGCGATCAGCACCGCGTCGCAGGCAGCCAGCGCCTCGTGGGAACGACCATTGAGCAGCGTCAGCGGCAAATCACGCCCGGCCAGCATCTGTTCCAACTGCTCGCGGCGCTCGGGCGTGGCACAAGGCAGCAGGAAACGAATGCCAGGGCGCAGCGCGCGCAGACGAATCGCCGCATCCAGAAACAGCTCACCGAGACGCGCGACTTCACCGCCACGACTGCCGGGCATCAGGGCCACTACCGGCTCGTCCTGCGGCAGGTCCAGCGTCTCCCGCGCGGCAGCACGATCAGCCTGCTGCGGAATGGCATCGGCCAACGGATGCCCCACGAAACGCACCGGCACCTGATGCGCGTCGTAGAACTGCGCCTCGAACGGGAACAGGGTCAACATCAGGTCGCAGGCTTCACGGATCTTCAGCACGCGCTTCTGCCGCCAGGCCCAGACCGAAGGACTGACGTAGTGCACGGTCTTGATGCCGGCACGACGCAGCTTGAGCTCCAGCCCCAGATTGAAGTCGGGCGCATCGATACCGATGAACACATCAGGCTGCGCGGCGATCAGGTCGCGAGCCAGTTGCCGACGGCGCCCCAGCAGTTCGAACAGACGCCCCAGCACCTCGACCAGGCCCATCACGGCCAGGCGCTCCATCGGGAAATAGGATTTGAGGCCTTCGGCTTCCATGCGCGCGCCGCCAACACCGATGAACTCGGCATCTGGATAGCGCTGCTTGATGGCCTGCATCAGGCCGCAGCCGAGAATGTCACCGGACGCCTCACCGGCGACCAGTGCGACGCGAAGAGGTCTGTTCATAGGAATCAGCGGGTGATGCCGCGCGTGGAGGCCTGGATCGAGTCACGGAAAATCGCCACTTCCGGGAACTGAGCAGCAGACTCGGCCAGCTCGGCCAGTGCCTGCTCGACGGTCAGTCCCTGGCGATAAACCAGCTTGTAGCCTTTGCGCAACGCGGCGATGGCCTCGTTGGAGAAACCACGACGACGCATGCCCTCGAAGTTCATGCTGCGCGCCTCGGCCGGGTTACCGAATACGGTAACGAAAGCTGGCACATCCTTGCCAATCGCGGTGCCCATGCCCGAGAAGCTGTGCGCACCAATGCGGCAGAACTGATGCACCAGGGTATAACCGGACAGAATCGCCCAGTCATCGACCCAGACATGCCCGGCCAGTGCCGTGTTGTTGACCAGAATGCAATGATTGCCGATCACACTGTCATGGCCGATATGGGCATAGGCCATGATCAGGTTGTGGTCGCCAATGGTGGTTTCACTGCGATCCTGCACGGTGCCACGGTGAATGGTGACGCCTTCGCGAATGGTGTTGTGATCACCGATCACCAGGCGCGTCGCTTCGCCCTTGTATTTCAGGTCTGGGGTGTCTTCACCGACCGAAGAAAACTGGTAGATGCGGTTGTGCTTGCCGATCACGGTCGGCCCCTTGAGCACTACGTGCGGGCCGATGACTGTACCCTCGCCGATTTCCACATCGGCGCCGACAATGCTCCAAGGGCCAACGACGACGTCGTCGGCCAATCTGGCACTGGGGTCGATGATCGCGCGAGGGTCAATCAAACTCATAGCTTGCGTTCCGCGCAGATGATTTCAGCGGAGCAGACTTCCTTGCCATCGACAGTCGCGCGGCACTCGAATTTCCAGATGCTGCGACGGTCGCTCAGGTACTTGGCTTCCAACGTCAGTTGATCGCCCGGCAGCACCGGCGAGCGGAAGCGCAGCTTGTCGGAACCGACGAAGTAATACAGGGTGCCATCGGCCGGCTTCACGCCCATCATCTTGAAACCGAGGATACCGGCCGCCTGGGCCATGGCCTCGATGATCAGAACGCCCGGCATGATCGGGTGCTCGGGGAAATGGCCGTTGAAGAACGGCTCATTGATGCTGACATTCTTATAGGCGCGAATCTGCTTGCCTTCGACGTCCAGGTCCACCACGCGGTCCACCAGCAGGAACGGATAGCGGTGCGGCAAATATTCACGAATTTCGTTGATGTCCATCATGTCCGGTTAAGCCTGTAAGAAAAGAAAAGAGCACGGTCACGCCGTGCTCAGGCATCAGATGAGACGTTTGCCGTCTGGGTCACGGCGGCCAGCTGTTTTTCCAGCTCACGCAGTCGCTTGGCCATATCATCCAACTGACGAATACGGGCCGCACTCTTCTTCCACTCGCCCGCCGGTTGCATGGCAGTCCCTGAAGAATAAGCGCCCGGCTCGGTGATCGAACGGGTCACCATGGTCATGCCGGTGACGAACACGTTGTCGCACACCTCGATATGACCCACCATGCCAACACCGCCAGCGATCATGCAGTTCTTGCCGATCCTGGTGCTGCCGGAAATACCGCAGCAGCCGGCCATGGCAGTGTTGTCACCGATCTGCACGTTGTGCGCGATCATGATCTGGTTATCCAGCTTCACACCATTGCCGATCAAGGTATCGGACAGCGCCCCGCGATCGACCGTGGTGTTGGCGCCGATCTCGACGTCATCACCAATGGTCACCCCACCGATCTGCGCGATCTTCTGCCAGACACCCTTCTCGTTGGCGAAGCCGAAGCCTTCACCGCCGATCACCGCGCCCGACTGGATCACCACCCGCTTGCCGATCTGCACATCGTGGTACAGCGTCACGCGCGGAGCCAGCCAGCCACCCTCACCGATCACGCTGCGCGCACCGACCACGCAATGAGCACCGACGCTGACCTCGGCGCCGATACGCGCGCCGCTCTCGATCACCGCAAAGGCGCCGATGCTGGCAGTCGGATCGACCTCAGCATCGCCTGCAACCTGGGCGGTGGCATGGATGCCGGGAGCGGCCTTGGGCTTGCGATCGAACAGGTGCGAGAGCTGAGCGTAGGCCAGATAAGGGTTGGCAACGACCAAGGCATCGCCAGCGTAGTCCTCGGCATCGGCTGCGGTCAGCAGCACGGCACCGGCCTGGGTCTGCGCCAGAAACTTGCGGTACTGGGCATTGGCCAGGAAGCTCAATTGTTCGGGCCCGGCCTCCTGTAAGGTGGCCAGGCCCGTGATGACCTTAGCTTCGGCGCCACGCAAGGTGGCGCCCAGGCGCTCGGCCAATTGGCCGAGGGTAAATGTCGCAGCCATGCTCAACGCATCTGATTCATGCGCTCGATGACCTGGCGAGTGATGTCGTACTGAGGTTTGACATCGATCACCGCACCGCGCTCGAGCACCAGGTCGAAGTTACCGTTCTTGATCACTTCTTCGACGGCCTTGTCCAGGTTCGGCTTGAGCTTGGCCAGCATCTCGCGGTCAGCGATGGCCTTGGCTTCGTTCAACTCCTTGGACTGGAACTGGAAGTCACGGGCCTTCTGCTTGAATTCGAGCTCGAGGCGCTCGCGCTCGGCCTGCTGCATCTTCTCGCCGTCCTTGACCATGCGATCCTGGATGCGCTTGGCGTCGCTTTCCAGCGTCTTGAGCTTGTTCAGCTGTGGGCCGAATTTCTTCTCGGCATCGACTGCGTAACGCTTGGCCGCATCCGACTCGAGCAGCGCCATCTGATAGTTCAGCACGGCCACCTTCATCTCGGCGAACGCCGGAGTGGCGATCAGGGCCGCGGTGAACAGAACCAGTTGAGTCAACTTACGCACAATGCACTCCTGCAACAAAACTGTTGGCTTTCGGTGAAACGAGATTAGAAGGTTTGACCCAGAGAGAACTGGAATACCTGGGTATCGGCATCATCCGGCTTCTTGATCGGCATGGCCAGACTGAAGCTCAACGGGCCCAGCGCGGTGATCCAGGTCAGGCCAACACCCACGGAGCTGGCCAGGTTGCTGAAATCGATGTCGCAGCTCTCGCTGAGTCTCTTCTGAGTCGACGAGCAGTTGGTATCGAAGACGTTACCCACGTCCCAGAACAATGCGGTACGCAGCGAACGCTGATCCTTGACGAACGGCAGCGGGAACAGCATCTCCACACCGCCCTGCACCAGGACGTTACCACCGAACGGCAGCGGATCCTGATCCGGGTCAGCCAGTGTGCCGGGTTTGGTACCAGTGCTCGGCGTGCTGCGCGGGCCCAGGCTACTGTCCTCGAAGCCACGCACCGAGTTGAAGCCACCGGCATAGTAGTGTTCGTAGAACGGCAGCTCAGCGGTAGAGCCATAGCTGTCGCCGTAACCCAGCTGGGTATGGAAGCGCAGGGTGTAGTTGTCGCTGATCGGGGTGAACAGCTGACCACGGTAGTCGAGCTTGTAGAACGACAGATCGCTACCCGGAATGGTGGTTTCCAGCACCAGGCTCTGCGAATGACCACGGTTGGCCAGTACACCACGGTTCA
>CAMPIF010000243.1 GCA_946886245.1 Ectopseudomonas composti
TAAACAGGCTGCGCGCCGGGTCGAAGTCGACGTCCTGGCGCAGGGCGAACCAGAACTGCTGGTCTTCCTTGGGGAAGCCATAGTCATGGGAGCTGATCAGGCGCTCGAACCAGGGCGCCAGCTCGACGCGCTCCATCTTCAGCGACAGTGAATCACGGTGCGCGTTGGTGATCAGCACCACGCGCTTGCCTGCTGTGCGCAGGGCTTTCAGAAACGACTCGGCATCCTCGCGCAGGGCGATCAGATGGGCAACTTCGCGCTTGAGATCGCGGATCGACAACTTCAGCTCGCGGCTCCAGAAATCGGTGCAGTACCAGTTCAGCGTACCGGCATGCTGGCGAAACAGCGGCAGCAGCTCGGCCTGGGCCAACGCCAGGCTGACGCCGTGATGCTCGGCATAACGCTGCGGCAGGTGGGTGAGCCAGAAGTGATTGTCGAAGTGCAGATCGAGCAGGGTGCCATCCATGTCCAGCAGGACGGTGTCGATCTGGTGCCAGGGTAATGCGGGCATGCGCGCGTCTCGGTTGAGGCGATGGTTTCGCCTTGATGCAATCTCGGTCAGGGATAATACGAAAAGCCGCTGTATGATAACCCGCTCGGTCCCGCCAAGGAGTTGCCTCATGCGCCAAAAACCCACGGTCCTCGCCCGCGAAATCGTCGCCAGCAGCCGTCTGTTTCGTGTCGAGGAAGTGCAGTTGCGCTTCTCCAACGGCACGGAGCGCACCTATGAGCGACTGGTCGGCAGTGGCTCGGGCTATGGCGCGGTGATGGTGGTGGCGATGCTCGACGCCGAGCACGCGGTGCTGATCGAGGAGTATTGCGGCGGCACCGACGACTATCAGCTGTCGCTGCCCAAGGGGCTGATCGAACCGGGTGAAGACGTGTTGGTGGCGGCCAATCGCGAGCTCAAGGAAGAAGCCGGTTTTGGCGCGCACGAGCTGGAGTACATCACCGAGCTGAGCCTGTCGCCCGGCTACATGAGCCAGAAGATTCAGGTGGTGCTGGCGCGCAATCTGTACGAAGAACGCCTGCCCGGCGATGAACCCGAGCCGATGCGGGTCGACCGCATCAGCCTGCGCGCGTTGTCCAGTCTGGTCCAGCACGAGCAGTTCAGCGAAGGGCGTGCCCTGGCGGCGCTGTACCTGGTGCGCGACCTGCTGACCCAGCGCGGGGAGTTCTGCCCGTGAGTCATCCTTTCATTGCTCGGGTGATCGAGCTGGTACGCGCGGCTGGCGCCGCGACCCTGCCGTACTGGCGCAGCGGTGTGGCGGTGACGGAGAAGGCCGACGCCTCGCCGGTGACCGCTGCCGACCTGGCCGCGCACCATATCCTGCTCGATGGCCTGCGGGCGCTGGCGCCGGAGGTGCCGGTGCTGTCGGAAGAGGCCGCCGATATCCCGCTGGCCGAGCGCGCCGCCTGGACGCGCTGGTGGCTGGTCGATCCGCTCGATGGCACCAAGGAATTCATCGCCGGCTCCGAAGAGTTCACCGTCAACGTCGCCTTGATCGAGCGTGGCCGTGTGGTCTTTGGCGTGGTTGGCATTCCGGCCAATGGGCGCTGCTATTACGGCGGCGCGGGCCTCGGTGCCTGGCGCAGCGACGTGCCGGGCGAGGAGCAGTCGATCAGCGTGCGTCTGGCGCCCGCGCAGGGTTTTACCCTGGTGGCCAGCAAGCGTCATTCAAGTCCGGCGCAGGAATCCTTGATGGCAGGTTTGGCCGCCCGTTTTGGTGAGCCGGCGCTGGCCAATATCGGCAGTTCGCTGAAGTTCTGCCTGCTGGCCGAAGGCAATGCCGACTGCTATCCGCGCCTGGCGCCCACCTCGCAGTGGGATACCGCCGCCGCGCAGGGTGTGCTGGAAGGGGCGGGGGGCGAGGTGCTGGATCTGGCCGGCGCAGCGCTCACCTACGAGGCACGCGAATCCTTCCTCAACCCCTCTTTCCTGGCCTTGCCGGCCGCCGCGCCGTGGCGTGGCGAGCTGATCGAGCTGGCGCGGGCGCTTCAAGCGTCGGGCGGGTGAAACCCGCCGCGACATTGGCGGGTTGCACCCGCCCTACAACGCAACAGGCTCAATCGAGCATATCGCTGTAGCGCGCGTCCTTCTTGAACACCAGCGGCTGGTCGAAACCCGGCACCTTCACTTCTTCGGTGGTGATGGAGATCGCCTGGTCGTCGATCATGTCGTTGCCGAAGTTGTAGATGATGTCCAGCTTGCCCTGCAGCGCCTGGCTGTCGTAGGCGGCAGCGGCGGCACGGGTGCCTTCACGGCGCGCCAGGTAGGCGTCGAAAGCGGCCTGGCCATGACGCTTGCGCAGCATGCGTTCGGTGACGTGCGGAGCCAGCACCAGGGCGCTGGCGTTGTTGCCGCCGAAACCCTTGGAGTTGATGAAGGCCACGTCCAGCGCCTGCTCACCCACTTTACGGTCTTCGGTGGACAGGCTCAGGTGAGCCTGGTGCACGTCGCCGGCGACCGCGTCGATGGTCTTCAGGCCCGGCACGATGCCGTACTTGAAGGCGCCGAGGGCCGCGATCACCTGGTCGCCGCTGGCGGTGGCCAGGGAATGGCCGACGAAAGCCTTCACTGCAGTGACCGGCCACTGTTCGATGCCGAAGGCCGCCGCGACGCGGTCGAGAATCTCCGACTCGGTGACGCGGTTGGCCGGCGTGCTGGAACCGTGGGCATGGACGAAGCTGCGGTTGCGTACGGCGTCCAGGCCGAGCAGCTGTACGGCGCTGGCCACGGCCTTGGCCACGGTCAGGTAGTTGCCCGGGCCGGGGGCGGAAATGGATTTCTTGAAACCATCGGCGTTGATGAACACGTCCGGCACGGCGCCGTGAATGTCGGCGCCCAGTTCCAGGGCCAGTTCGTCGTCCATCAGCACCACGAACTGGCAGGCTTCGGCCAGGGTGAAACCGCAGTTGTCGCCGAACGGGCGGCTGGCGCGGCGGAAGTCCACTTCGCGCTTGCCCTCGATCTGGCGCAGGCCTTCTTCGGTGGCCAGTGCGCCCATGGCGCCGTAGCCCTCGATGCACTCCTGATTGATCGGCGCCTCGCTGCTGCCGACGATCACCACACGCGCCTTGCCCGAAGCGATCTGCTCGATGCCCTTCTGCAGGTTGTAGAGGAAGGTGGCGCAGGCGCCGGTGATGCTGCCGGTGGTGCCGACGCTGCCGAGCACGTAGGCGTTGATGAAGTCGGCCGGCATGGTGTTCAGGCCCAGGGCCAGTTGCTTGGCGGTGACGCGGCCGCCCTTCAGGCGCGACTGCATCATGCCACCGAAGCCGTTCTCGTCGAGCTGGCTCATGATGCAGCTGGCGAACACGGCGATCTCGTCTGGTGCGACATGTTGCACGATGCGCTGCCAGTCGATGCCCACCGAACGCAGGGCGTCGGTGACGCCGACCACGGTCATGGCCAGGCCGCGCGGGTGGAAGCGTGCGTTGTACAGCTCGCTCGGCTCGAAGCCGGTGGGCAACTGGCCGGCGGATTTCACCGCCAGCGGGCGGTAGCTGTCGACCTTGAATTCGCAGCTGTCGTGCAGGGTGACGCGCACTTCATTGCCTTCGAGTTCTTCCAGTGACCAGTTGGCCGGCAGCGGCTCGGGCAGTTGCTTGCGCTGGGTGATGAAGCTCAGGCTGGCGCCATTGGTGGGGGCCACGCTGATGTTCTTCTGCCAATGGGCAGCGTCCGGGTCGAGATGCTGCTTCTCGAGACGGCGCACCAGGGTGCCGGCCAGGATTTCCTTGGCGTAGCGGCTTTCGATGTCGGCGAGGCTCAGCGCCTGGCCGTCCTGATCCTGGTACTGGCCATCGACCACGCGCACCAGCTTCATCATCTGCGCCAGCCCGGCCAGGGTTTCCTGGCGAGCCTGGGGTTCCAGCGACTCCTGCACGGTGCGACGGAAGCCATGGTGGAAGGAGCTGCGCCCGGCTGCGTTGTAACCCCCAAAACCCACGATCACAGGTAAGCGCGACATAAATCAAAAGCTCCTGAACAAGGCCAGCGCGACGCCAGGCCGGCGCCTCAGGGCGCGAGCAGGGTCATAGGGCGGTGGCGTTTGGAAAATTTCGGCTGCCTAACCTGACGTGGATCATGACTGTCGAGTCACTCATTCGTCCAATGTCGTGGCGAGCGCGACCTGTGTCGCGGATGGGAAGGTCGCTGGGGCGTAGGGCGCGCCGTGCGCCCCGCAGCATTCGGAGACTGGTGCGCACGGCGCACCCTACGGCACTGCATAGTGGCTGGCGAGCCCGCCGGGTGGCGGGCTCGTGATGGTTCAGCCCTGGTAGCTGATATGTCCGTCGACCAGCGTGTAGCGCACCGCGCCGGGCAGGCAGTGGCCGAGGAAGGGGCAGTTGCTGCCCTTGGAGTACCACTGCTCACCGGCGACGGTCGAGGCCCCTGCATCGAACAGCACGATATCGGCAGCGCCGCCGACGCGCAGTGAGCCGGCCGGCAGCCGCAGTGCGGCCGCCGGGCCATTGGTCAGGCGTGCCAGCAGCGTTGGCAGGTCGAGCAGGCCGTCCTGCACCAGACTCAGGGCCAGCGGCAGCAGCAACTGCACGCTGCTGATGCCCGGCTCGGTCGCGGCGAAGGGCGCCAGCTTGGCGTCGCGTTCGTGGGGCTGGTGGTGGCTGGCGATGGCGCTGATGACCCCGGCTTTCACCGCTTCGCGCAGGCCATCACGGTCGGCCTGCGAGCGCAGCGGCGGTTGCACGTGATAGAGGCTGGAGAAGTCGATCAGCGCCTCGTCGGTGAGGATCAGCTGGTACAGCGCCACATCGGCGGTCACCGGCAGGCCACGGGCCTGGGCGGCGGCGATCAGCTCGGCGCCCCGGGCGCTGGTGATCTGGCTGAAGTGTGCGCGCACGCCGCTCTGTTCCACCAGCAGCAGGTCGCGGGCCAGTGCCACGGTTTCGGCGGTTTCCGGGATGCCGGCCAGGCCGAGGAAGCTGGCGGTCGGGCCTTCGTGGGCCAGGCCGCCTTCTGCGAGATCGGCGTCCTGCGAGTGGAAGATTACCTGCAGGTCGAAGGTGGCCGCGTATTCCAGTGCGCGGCGCAGGGTGCGGCTGCTGCGGAAGTTGTCCAGGCCGTTGCCGAAGGCCACGCAGCCGGCGTCGCGCAGGGCGACCAGTTCGGCCAACTGTTCGCCGGCCAGGCCTTTACTCAGCGCGCCAATGGGGAAGACCTTGGTGTGCCCGGCTTCACGAGCACGGTCGAGGATCAGCTCGGCCACCGCCGAGGTATCCAGTACCGGCTTGGTGAAGGGTGGGCAGCACAGGCTGGTGACACCACCGGCCGCTGCGGCCAGGGTTTCCGTGGCAATGCTGCCCTTGCGGCTATAGCCGGGCTCGCGCAGGGCCACCGACAGGTCGACCAGGCCGGGCGCCGCGATCAGGCCCTGGGCGTCGAGGCGCTTGTCGCTGACGAAGCCAGCTGGCGCCTGACCAGTGGCGACCAGCTTGCCGCCGTCTATATATAGGTCGGTGACCTGATCCAGACCGCTGGCCGGGTCGATCACGCGGGCGCCGAGGATTGCGGTACGCATCAGTTGGCCTCCTCGGCGTTGAGTTGACGTTGGGCGTTCTGCCCGCTCATGGCCATCGACAGCACGGCCATGCGGATGGCGATACCGTAGGTGACCTGGTTGAGGATCACCGACTGCGGGCCGTCGGCCACTGCCGACTCGATCTCCACGCCACGGTTGATCGGGCCCGGGTGCATCACCAGGGCATCCGGCTTGGCCAGCTTGAGACGTTGCTCGGTGAGGCCGAACAGGCGGTAGAACTCGCCCTCGCTGGGCAGCAGGCCGCCCTGCATGCGCTCGCGTTGCAGGCGCAGCATGATCACCACGTCGACGTCCTTGAGGCCTTCGTTGGCATCGCTGAACACGCGCACGCCGTAGCTTTGTTCCAGGCCGATGGGCAGCAGGGTCTTCGGTGCGATCACACGGATATCCGGGCAGCCCAGGGTCTTCAGCGCCAGCATGTTCGAGCGCGCCACCCGCGAGTGCAGGATGTCGCCGACGATGGCCACCGACAGATTCTCGAAGTCGCCCTTGTGCCGGCGAATGGTGAGCATGTCGAGCATGCCCTGGGTCGGGTGCGCGTGACGGCCGTCGCCACCGTTGATGATCGCCAGGTTGGGGCACACGTGCTCGGCGATGAAGTGCGCGGCGCCGGAGTCGGCATGGCGCACGACGAAGATATCGGCGGCCATGGCTTCGAGGTTGCGCAGGGTGTCGAACAGCGTCTCGCCCTTGCTGGTCGAGCTGGTCGAGACGTTGAGGCTGATGACGTCGGCCGACAGGCGCTGGGCGGCCAGCTCGAAGGTGGTACGGGTGCGCGTGGAGTTCTCGAAGAACACGTTGCACACGGTCTTGCCGCGCAGCAGCGGGACTTTCTTCACCGCGCGCGCGCCGACTTCGAGGAAGGAGTCGGCGGTGTCGAGGATTTCGGTCAACAGCTCGCGGGGCAGGCCGTCGAGTGAGAGGAAGTGGCGCAACTGACCTTGGTCGTTCAGTTGCAGCGGGCGCTTGGCGGCGAGTGGCGTCATCGCGGAGGGTCTCAGTTGTCGAGCGTCTGGAGTTCGAGGGTCAACGGCGTGGGGCCGGACAATTTTACCCGCTCGTTGGCGGCCAGCGACAGGGTGGCACCGACCACGTCAGGGCGGATCGGCAGCTCACGGGCATTGAGGTCGAGCAGGCTGACCAGG
>CAMPIF010000244.1 GCA_946886245.1 Ectopseudomonas composti
GCACGTTATAGCGAGGCCTTTGATGACTCCCGAGGTTGCGGTTGATCTGTTTCGCGAAGCACTGTGGCTGATTGTCGTGATCGTCGGCCTGGCGGTCGTGCCCAGCCTGGTGGTGGGGCTCATCGTGGCGATGTTCCAGGCCGCCACGCAGATCAACGAGCAGACGCTGAGTTTTCTGCCGCGTCTGATGGTGATGCTGATCACCCTGATCTGGGCCGGACCCTGGCTGGTGAGTCAGCTGATGGAGTACACCCAGACGTTGATCCAGAACATTCCGTACCTCATAGGTTGAGGGGCTGAGCGCGATGCTGGAATTGAGCAACGAGCAGATCAGCGCCTGGGTCGGCCAGTTCATGCTGCCGTTGTTTCGTATCGCCGCGATGCTGATGGTGATGCCCGTCATCGGTACCCAGCTGGTGCCGAATCGTGTGCGTCTCTATCTGGCGTTGGCGATCAGCGTGGTGCTGGTACCGTCCTTGCCGCCGATGCCGCAGGTCGATGCGCTCAGCCTGCGCAGCTTGCTGCTGATTCTCGAGCAGGTGCTGATCGGCGCCATGCTCGGCTTCATCCTGCAGTTGTTCTTTCATCTGTTCGCGGTGGCCGGGCAGATCATTGCCATGCAGATGGGGCTGGGCTTCGCGTCCATGGTGGACCCCACCAATGGCGTATCGGTGCCGGTGCTCGGGCAGTTCATGCTGATGTTGGTGACGTTGCTGTTTCTTGCCATCAACGGCCATCTGGTGGCGCTGGAGATTCTGGCAGAGAGTTTCGTCACGCTGCCATATGGCCAGGGCCTGATGGTCAATCATTACTGGGCGCTGGCTGGCAAGCTGGGCTGGGTGATCGGTGCCGGCCTGTTGTTGACCTTGCCGGCCGTCACCGCGTTGCTGGTGATCAACCTGGCGTTCGGCGTGATGACGCGCGCGGCACCGCAGCTGAACATCTTCTCCATCGGCTTCCCGCTGACCCTGGCCATGGGTCTGGTGATCTTCTGGGTGAGCCTCTCCGATTTCGGCAACCTGTTCCAGGCGCTGGCCAGCGAAGCCCTGCAGCAGCTGGGCGAATTCGCTCTGACGCGATGAGGAGCAAGCATGGCTGAGAGCGAGAGTGGCGCCGACAAGAGCGAGGAACCCACAGGCAAGCGACTTGAAGAGTCGCGCAAGAAAGGCCAGATCGCTCGCTCCAAGGAGCTCAATACGCTGGCGGTGACCCTCACCGGCACCGTGGCGCTGATCATTTTCGGCGCCTATATGGGCAATGTGCTGATGGACATCATGCGCGGCAACTTCAGCCTGCCGCGTGACGTGTTGATGAACGAAGGCAGCATGGCCCAGTACCTGCTGGCGTCGGGCAAGCAGGTGCTGCTGGCGACGCAGCCGTTCTTGCTTGCCTTGCTCATCGCCTCCATCGCCGGCCCCATTGCCCTGGGTGGCTGGCTGTTTTCAGCCGAGGCGTTGCAGCCCAAGGCCAGCCGGATGAACCCGCTGGCAGGCCTCAAGCGCATGTTCTCGGTTCAGGCGCTGGCCGAGTTGTTCAAGGCACTGGCCAAGTTTCTGGTCATCCTTGCGGTGGCGCTGGTGGTGCTTTCGGCGGATCAGGACGATCTGCTGGCGATTGCCAATGAGCCGGTCGAGCCCGCTATCCTGCACAGCCTCAATGTGGTCGGTTGGAGCGCGTTCTGGTTGTCCTGCGGGCTGATCCTGATCGCCGCAGTGGATGTGCCGTTCCAGCTCTGGAGTCACAAGCAGAAGCTGATGATGACCAAGCAGGAAGTGCGCGACGAGTACAAGGACACCGAGGGCAAGCCTGAGGTCAAGGGGCGCATTCGGCAACTGCAGCGCGAGATGGCCGAGCGGCGCATGATGCAGTCCGTACCCCAGGCCGACGTAGTGATCACCAACCCGACGCACTTTGCCGTGGCGCTCAAATATGACCCCGAGACGGGCAGCGCGCCGCTGTTGCTGGCCAAGGGGGGCGACTTCCTGGCATTGAAGATCCGCGAGATTGCCCAGGAGCACCAGGTGATGGTGCTGGAGTCGCCGGCGCTGGCCCGGGCGGTTTATCACTCGACCGAGTTGGACCAGGAAATTCCTGCTGGCCTGTATCTGGCCGTGGCGCAGGTGCTCGCGTACGTCTATCAGTTGCGACAGTACCGGGCGGGCAAGGGCAAGCGGCCTGGTCCGTTGCCGGATCTGCCGATTCCGCCGGATTTACGTCGCGACTCGTAAAGAGCGCCTCTTACGCTGCCCTGTCATTTCTGGAACGCTTCTTGCCATTACCTCTTCAGGACGCACTTTCGCGTCAAAAGATTGAATGGCTTGGGGTAGGGACGTGGCAGTAGATCGCGCACAGTTAATCGGTGATGTCCGCAGCAATCTGGCGGGCCTGCGTCACGGCAATCTGGGTATTCCCCTGCTGCTGCTGGTCATGCTCGGCATGGTCATGTTGCCGATCCCGGCCTTCCTGCTCGACGTGCTGTTCACCTTCAGCATCGCACTGTCGATCGTGGTGCTGCTGGTCAGTATCTATGCGCTGCGGCCGCTGGACTTCGCCGTATTCCCCACCATCCTGCTGGCAGCCACGCTGTTGCGTCTGGCGCTGAACGTGGCTTCGACGCGCGTGGTGCTGCTCAACGGTCACGAGGGGCATGGAGCGGCTGGCCAGGTGATCCAGGCCTTCGGTGAAGTGGTGATCGGCGGCAACTACGTGGTGGGTATCGTGGTGTTCGCCATCCTCATGATCATCAACTTCGTGGTGGTCACCAAGGGTGCCGGGCGTATCTCCGAAGTCAGTGCGCGCTTCACCCTCGATGCCATGCCCGGCAAGCAGATGGCCATCGACGCCGACCTCAACGCTGGCCTGATCGATCAGAACGAAGCCAAGAAACGCCGCAGTGAAGTGTCTCAGGAGGCCGATTTTTACGGTTCCATGGACGGTGCCAGCAAGTTCGTCCGTGGCGATGCCATCGCCGGCCTGCTGATCCTGTTCATCAACCTCATCGGTGGTATCGCCATCGGCGTGTTCCAGCACTCGCTGGCTTTCTCCGACGCCGGCAAGGTCTACACCCTGCTGACCATCGGCGACGGCCTGGTGGCGCAGATTCCTTCCCTGCTGCTGTCCACTGCCGCGGCGGTGATGGTGACCCGTGTTTCTTCCTCTGAAGACATGGGCGCGCAGGTCAATCGGCAGATGTTCGCCTCGCCGCGCGCGCTGGCCGTGGCGGCGGCAATCATGATCGCCATGGGCCTGGTGCCGGGCATGCCGCATTTTTCCTTCATCAGCCTCGGCCTGATCGCCGCTGCCGGCGCCTACTGGATCGCCAATCGCCAGCGCAAGACCAAGGAAGAAGAGGTCAAGGAGGTCCAGCGTCAGCAGGAACTGATCCCTGCGCAGAAGGCGCAGGAGGTCAAGGAGCTGGGGTGGGACGATGTCACCCCGGTGGACATGGTCGGTCTGGAAGTGGGTTATCGCCTGATTCCGCTGGTCGACCGCAACCAGGGGGGGCAACTGCTGGCGCGGATCAAGGGGGTGCGCAAGAAGCTGTCGCAGGAAATGGGCTTTCTCATGCCTTCGGTGCATATCCGCGACAACCTCGATCTGGCGCCCAATGCCTACCGTTTGACGCTGATGGGCGTGAGCGTGGCCGAGGCGGAGGTTTATCCGGATCGTGAATTGGCGATCAACCCTGGCCAGGTGTTCGGTCCGCTCAATGGCATCGCCGCCAAGGATCCGGCGTTCGGTCTGGAGGCCGTGTGGATCGACCCTACTCAGCGCGATCAGGCGCAATCGCTGGGTTACACCGTGGTCGACGCCAGTACCGTGGTCGCCACTCACCTCAACCAGATCCTGCACAAGCATGCCCACGAGCTGCTGGGGCACGAGGAAGTGCAACAGCTGATGCAGTTGCTGGCCAAGAGCTCGCCGAAGCTGGCCGAGGAACTGGTGCCGGGGCTGGTATCGCTGTCGACCCTGCTCAAGGTGCTGCAGGCGCTGCTGCAGGAGCAGGTGCCGGTGCGCGACATCCGCACCATCGCCGAGGCCATCGCCAACGTCGCGCCGAAGAGTCAAGATCCCGCCGCGATGGTCGCTGCGGTACGCGTCTCGCTGGCCCGTGCCATCGTCCAGGGCATCGTGGGACTAGAGCCGGAGCTGCCTGTGATCACCCTCGAGCCAAGGTTGGAACAGATCTTGCTCAACAGTCTGCAGAAGGCCGGTCAGGGCGGTGAGGATGGCATCCTCCTCGAACCGGGCATGGCCGAGAAGCTGCAGCGTTCCCTGGTGGAAGCGGCGCAGCGCCAGGAAATGCTCGGCAAACCGGTGATTCTGCTGGTGGCCGGACCGGTCCGGGCGATGTTGTCGCGCTTCGCGCGGCTGGCGGTACCCAGCATGCACGTGCTGGCCTACCAGGAAATTCCGGACAACAAGCAGGTCACCATAGTCGCTACGGTTGGCCAGAACTGAGGTAAAGGGTCATGCAGGTCAAACGCTTCTTCGCCGCCGATATGCGAACCGCCATGAAACTGGTGCGTGACGAATTGGGCGCCGACGCCTCGATCATCGGCAATCGCCGTGTCGCCGGTGGTGTCGAGCTGACTGCAGCGCTGGATTATCAGGCGCCGATGCCGGTGCGCCCGAATCCGGCGCTGGAAGCCGAGCTGCGCAAGACCCAGGCGCGCATCGCCAGCGCTCAGGCTGAGCTGACCACGCGTGCCGAGCAGGATGCCGGCAAGGATCGTCAACTGTTCGCCAACGAGTCGCTGCTGGCGCCCGAACTGCCGGCGACCCTGGTCAAGCCGCAGCGCCCGCTCGAGGCCCCGGTAGCGGCTGCGCCTGCGGTCGACCCGCGCGCACTGGAAGCCATGCGCTTCGAGCTGCACGGCCTGCGTGAGCTGATCGAAGTACAGTTGGGTTCGATCGCCTGGGGTCAGTTGCAGAATCGCCGCCCCCAGCAGGCCAATCTGTGGCGCCGCCTGCAGCGCATGGGGCTGTCTGCCGAGCTGTCGCAGGCGCTGCTGAGCAAGGTGGCCGGCGTGGCCGAGCCGCGTCAGGCCTGGCGCATGCTGCTGGCGCATCTGGCTCACGCGATCACCACGCCCAAGGTCGAGCCGCTGGAAGAGGGTGGCGTGATCGCCCTGGTCGGTCCGGCCGGCATGGGCAAGACGACGACTCTGGCCAAGCTGGCTGCGCGTTATGTGCTTAAGTATGGCTCGCAGCAGGTCGCTCTGGTGAGCATGGACAGCTTCCGTATTGGCGCGCAGGAGCAGCTCAAGACCCTGGGGCGCATCCTCGGTGTGTCGGTGACGCAGATCGACCCTGGTCAGTCTCTGCTGCAGGCTTTGGCGCCGCTGGCCAAGAAGCGCGTGGTGCTGGTCGATACCGCTGGCCTGCCAGGCAACGACCCGGCGCTGCGTCTGCAGCTGGAAAGCCTGGCCTCGGCGCGCATCAAGGCGAAGAATTATCTGGTACTGGCCGCAACAAGTCAGAGCCAAGTGCTCAAGGCCGCCTACCATAGTTACAAGCGTTGTGGCCTTTCAGGCTGCATACTGACGAAACTGGACGAAGCCGCGAGTCTGGGCGAGGTTTTAGGTCTGGCTATAGGCCAGCAACTGCCGGTAGCCTATGTGACGGACGGGCCGCGGATTCCGGATGATCTGCACGTGCCGCGTAGTCATCAGTTGGTCAGCCGTGCCGTGGGGCTGCAGGCTGCCGAGGAGCCGAGTGAAGACGCCATGGCGCAGATGTTCGCCGGCCTTTATCAGCATCCGGCCAAGCGGGCCGGCTGAAGCAGCGAAATTGTTGCACCCTCTCGCCACGTGGTGCGGGAGTGAACGGCCCGACAGGTGGTTTTCAACGGCCTGCAGGGCCAAGTCGAAGTTAGACAAGGTGTAGAAAGAACATGGGTATGCATCCCGTACAGGTGATTGCGGTGACTGGCGGCAAGGGTGGCGTCGGCAAGACCAATGTGTCGGTCAATCTGTCCATGGCCCTGGCCGATCTCGGCCGTCGGGTGATGTTGATGGACGCCGACCTTGGCTTGGCCAACGTCGACGTTCTGTTGGGCCTGACGCCCAAGCGCACCCTGGCCGATGTCATCGCAGGTGAATGCGATCTGCGCGATGTTCTGTTGCAGGGGCCAGGCGGCGTGCGCATCGTGCCGGCAGCCTCCGGTACGCAGAGCATGGTCAGCCTCACGCCGATGCAGCACGCCGGGTTGATCCAGGCGTTCAGTGACATCAGCGAAAATCTTGACGTGCTGGTGATCGACACCGCTGCCGGTATCGGTGATGCGGTGGTCAGCTTCGTGCGAGCCGCGCAGGAGATCCTCGTGGTGGTCTGCGATGAGCCCACCTCGATTACCGACGCCTACGCGCTGATCAAACTGCTCAATCGCGATCATGGCATCAGCCGCTTCCGCGTACTGGCCAACATGGCTCACAGCCCGCAGGAAGGACGCAATCTCTTTGCTAAGCTGACCAAGGTGACGGATCGTTTCCTCGATGTCGCCCTGCAGTATGTCGGTGCCGTGCCCTACGATGAGTGCGTGCGCAAGGCCGTGCAGAAGCAGCGCGCCGTCTATGAAGCCTTCCCTCGCTCCAAGTGCGCTCTGGCGTTCAAGGCGATAGCCCAGAAGGTAGACACCTGGCCGTTGCCGGCCAATCCCCGTGGTCATCTGGAGTTTTTCGTCGAGCGTCTGGTGCAACAAC